>NZ_JANGFQ010000189.1:0-3580 GCF_024707025.1 Candidatus Culexarchaeum yellowstonense | reverse complement strand
TTCAGGCTTAACTCTAACCCTTACTCCTATTATCCATTTTTTCGGCTCCATTTTATTGTCGCCAATATAAGAATATTCAATGTAAATATATAAATCTATTGGAGCCAGTTTAATCCCCTAGATAATCCCATTTGGGATTATCTTCATGAACATATTTCACAATCTCCTTCACTTTTATGGAAGATTTTCACTTCCAATCATGTTTTGCTTTAAATCATTCACAATCTAGCAACTGCTAGATATTTTCTGGCGGACCTGAACCATAACTCCATATCAACCATTATTTTAAACCACGATCATGTTTCAGGTCCTCTATAACCCCATTATAATTCTCCAGGAAAAAAGGATAAGGGAATTTGATATCCCCAGGAGGTATAATAATCCAGTATTTGATTTCAGAACCTGAACCCCACATTTAACATGAAGTCATGATCAATTTTTAATCAACCATGAATAGTTAAGCTTTTATTCCTAATGCTTCCAATGGGCTTCATAATTTTGATCATCACGACTAAGCATTTTTGCATATTTTAACCTAGATTTTCCTGTCAAAAATCCTTGATCGTATTCACACTTTCAGTCCAAATATTAAGCAAACTTCTTAAGCTTAAAGTATGGACAACCTAAACATAGAAATCTATTTTCAGCAACCTTAACATGGTAAACGAGTCTCCCCCTAACGATGTCTTCCCTAACTTTCCAATTGTCCCGTTTACCAATCCAAGGATATTTTGTGCAATATCCTTCATCATCAACATATTTGCATTTTTCAACTTTAAATTTGAGGGTAACCTTGATATCCTCAAAGTCTTCCTTGATCGTTTTTATTTCATTTTCCAGGTCCGCCAGCTTCCTGGAAATCTCATTCAACTTTAGTGGTTCTGGAATTTCCCCTTTTGCGATTTTTATGGCTTCATCCCATTTCAAACCATAAGCTTCCTTAATCTTCCTGGCTTCCTCATATAGTTTTGGATCCTTCCGTTTCAGGATATAAGCAATTTGATAACCCTTCAATTTTTTAACCTCCCAAATATTTTGGGGAATACGTTTATATAAGCGTATTGATTTCTAAATCAAAATAAATCAATGGAAACATCATCAACTCTACATTAATACCATTAACTATTAATTAATAATATATATATACGCACACACATGTGAGAAAGAGAAACAGAAAAATGAATTTCAAAAAACATTAAAGAAAGAAAGAAAGGGGAGGGTTATTTTTTCCGTTTCCCCTTTGCTCTAGCTCTCGCCTCATAATACCTGGCTCTCCAATATGGATTGGAAGTTAAATATCTGGCGAGAGTTACATATCCAATTCCCAGCAATCTGGCAGTATCCCTTAGACTATATCCTTTCTCAATGTATTTTATTGTGGCTTCCGCAATTTGATCGTTTACTTTCCTGGGTCTCCCTAATGGCTTCCCCAATGCCTTCAATCGTTTCAATGCCTCTTTAGTCCTTTCCCTTATGAACTCCCTCTCCATTTCCGCAGCCCAACCCAATATGGCTAGGATAAGCCCCCTAATCTTGGGATCCAATTGTTGAAGCCAGCTTTCCCTTACACTAACCACGATCTTCCCCTTCCCCTCAATAAGCTTAACCACTTCCACCAATTCCACTAAGGACCTAGCTATACGATCCAATGCATAAACTATTATTCCATCCACTTGGTTCAGGTCCTCCAATAGTTTTTTGAATCCTGGCCTCTCTAATGGAGATAAAGCCCCGCTTACTCCAATATCTTCATATATGTTTAGGATTTGGTGGCCATTCTTGGAAGCCCATTCATATATGGCGTATTTCTGGTTTTCAGGATTTTCCTCCTCTAAGCTTACCCGAATATATGCGTTTAACTTCATATCTTCCTCCTCTTAAGCTCCAGGTATTTCCGAATGCCTAGCTCCATTAAATAGACTGCAGCCTTATCCTTATCCATTCTAAGCCTCCTAGATATTTCCTCCAATTTTGCATAGAGCCAGGAATTTAATTCCACATTTAATTTCTGGTTTCCCATTTTGCAATTCCCAATATGTTTATCTTTAATGCTATTTTATAAATGTTTTCAATATGTTTTTTTGATAACTCTTTTCTTTATGGCTCCATTTAGATAAACTGTGGACCTGGAACCCACGATCAAACCACAATCCAATCCTTTCTATAATCACGATCAACCATTTCCAATCGGTTCAGGTCCTCCACTTCCAATATGAGTAGAGCCAGCCAGAATAGGAATATCGTGACTCCCAGCCAGAAGCTTCCCAAATGGAATAATGCATATCCAGTTAAGCTTCCCATTAATGCGGAAACCAACATGAAGAAAAAGTGATCACTCAATACTTCCACCTCTTTCGTTTAGGATATTCTTCTCCCCCATGTTTTGTTATGGAGATCGCAATAACCAATATTATGGCTATCACGATCAACAATCCAATGATCGTATCCAAATCCATAATTTACTCTCCCTCCACTCTACTACTTGAAATCCTTATGATCGTATAGCAAACCACGATCACACAAATCAGGAATACGATATAGGGGAAGTTTGTTTGAACCCAGGAGGCCAGGTCCTTTAAAGGTTTCGGCACAATCCCCAACCCTTCACCAATAAAGTAGAAGAATGTTATAACCATTCCATAGATTACAATTTTCTCCAAGAGCCATTTAAGTAAACCCATTATTTCCTCCCCCCTTCCCTCGGCTTAATAAAGCTAGGATTATGAAGCATATCGTTAATGCGGAAATCAAGATTAATTCTGAAAACAACTCCCTATATGCTTCAGAGATTATTCCATTTATCATTAAAACGATCGTTTTCAAATCCCATCAAATCATGGAATAGATTTGTTGAATTTAAATGTTTTGATGTAAAATGATTCTGAAATCAACTAGCAACTGCTAGACATTAAGCCAAATAAGGGGGAGAAGGAAAACATGGAAAACAAACAAACAAATGATGAACAATCAACACGCAATATATTTAACTTGAGATATTTATGTTGTCATCATAATTAATTATGCAATAAACAACTACTATACATTATATAATATATATTATATGTATTAGTAACCTAAACCCATTATGAAAACCAATCATGACTCCACTATATAGTAGAATGCTATTTCTACTATATAATAGAAATAAGCTTCAGGTCCACTAAACCCAGGCGGACCTGAAACCACGATCAAAGCCTCCAAACTTTATGATTAATTTCCCCCTTGACAAATGTAAAAGTGTCCCAGCTGTCCCAACTTTTTCCTTTTTATTGAGTAAAAAATTTTCCAGTAGAAGTATAGGTTATAGGAATTATAATCTTTAATAATGGGGAATTTCTTGGGACAGTTGGGACACGATCCAAAAAATGGAGGGGGGTGTTGGGTTAGGGGGTTTCAAAGTATTTATCCAATTCCCTAAGCTTCATTTGTTCTTCCTCAGTTTCAGGTCCCTCTTCATAGGATCTTAGGAGCTTTATTCCTTGATAGACATAGATTCGTTTTCCAAGCTCCCTTATCCTAGTCTTCCTTATTCCAAATAGTCTTTCAAGTTCCTTTGTGAATGTGGCTTTTTCTTCTGGTG
>NZ_JANGFQ010000116.1:0-3596 GCF_024707025.1 Candidatus Culexarchaeum yellowstonense | reverse complement strand
TAGATTATGCTGAGGAAATGGGGCCAATAATAGTGCATTTCACGGAAGATGGGAAGCCTGTAATGCTTGAAATTCTCGATGCAAGCGAGTTTATAGCGGGGATAAGTAAAATTGCAATGAGAGCTAAAGATGAACCTATAGAAGTTTAAAAGTTTTTATTTTGATGAGCCTCTGTCTTCTTATACAATATATATTGGTTTTCACATAATATTTTGATGAGTTTGTTTATTTCCTCATGAAGTGATGGTCATGAGGAAATACGTTAACAGGAAATATTTATCCATTTTTCTAGTAGTTGTTGTAGCAATATTTTTGCTTTATAATTATTTTACATGTCCACGATACTTGAACACGATTGGATTAGATTCATTCAAAGAATCCCTAGCATTGTATAAGCAGTATAAGTATAATGCTCAGATAGGTTATTATGGTGGTCCTCTTGGGGAAATATATTTTGGATTAATTGCATATATTCCCACACCCCATAATATCACCGCTCCAGAAGACATTGAAGAACTAAACATTGTAGTCAGGAATGTGAATGAGAGAACATATAATCCATTGATAAGGGGATTTGCCGTAACTATTGAAAAAATTAGGATATATGTAATCAATGAAACTGAAATTAGTCTTAAAATGTATGCCACCGCATCCCCCTCTTATAAGAAGTCTTCATATGATTTCTTTGAATACTCATATTTAGTCCATCGCAATTACAATTACCTTCCAAAAAGGCTATACATATGTGTTGATTACACAGTTCATGCAATAATTCACCCATACATTGAAGGTTTTTATATAACTGCTGGATTCCACCTAAAAATTTATACTGGAACCACAACAATTCTCCTAGATATAGAAGAGTGAAACTACTCATTTAACTCTTAAATGCAAAACCTGAAAAATCATTTTTGAATAAGTGTATAACAAATCAAAATTGTTAGGAACTAGCTCAGAAATGTGACCCATAGAAACTAAGATGCTCTTTGCCATTTAAAATTCAAATATCAAGCTAACATTAACCACTCTCATTCAGTGGAAAGCATTAATTAAAAGTTATGTGGAAGCTGTAATGGGAATGATAAGGTTTGAAAGGGGGATGTTTCCTTATGTAAGTTGGGTGAGTAATTTGTGTTTTACTGGTGTGATTCTAAATCCATTTAGGAAGCCTATTCCAAATGTGGTTGTTAGAGGGTTGTATGGGGAAATGGTTTTGAATCCTGATGGATTTTACGTTTACTCTACCGATCCTGAAGTTTATTTAAGGACTCTGAATGCTATTGAGTTTAGGGATATGTTTGATAGGATTATTGCTCAGAAACCTTTTGCTATTCACTTCCATTTTAGACTTGCCAGTAGTGGTGCTATTGATGTTGGGAATGTTCATGGATGGAAACTTGGAGATTACCTTATAACACATAATGGTGTTGTTCGATCCTATGCGGGTAGAAGGGATTTATGTGACACTCTAATATTGGTGAATCAAAGGGAATTCCAAGAATTATTGGCTGATAAGCGGTGGAGTGAACTTTATGATTACATTGCAGAGAAGGGGTTTTATGGGGTAATGTTCATTGTAAACAAGGATTTCAGCGAAATATACGCCATCTCAACAATGAAAAACATCGAATATTCCCAAGCCAATGGAATAACATATGCCACCAGTGGAAATTTCCTGAAAGGGAAAAGATTGAGGAAAATTAAACTGGAAAACTATGTTGATGGAATATTTCAAATAACACATGAAGAAGTTAGAACACTCGTTCAAAGGTAATATAAACCTTATAAAGTGGAGTGAAAGCATATGCCTATGAACAACAAAGTTTCGAACCCAACAATTTCAATTAACATATGATGATGACTTTTCTCCCACATTCCCTTAAGTATTTTCAAACATCATTAATACCTTCTCATCTTCAACAATTTTATAACAGTAGAATTTATAGAAGTTATTTGTGGACATGGAGAAAGATAAGGAGTATATGAGGGATATCATTTGGTTTTTTGAGTACATGGAGAAGAGGAAACGAAAGAAGTATCTAAAAAGGAAAGATAAGTCCTAAACTTATTTCTAAGAAAGATTATTGGAAGTTCATTGATTTAATAAAAATGACAAATAATTTGTCTTCGTATTGTAGTATCTTTTCCGCTTCTTCATCTACTTTTGTAAATTCTATTTCGGATTCCTGGCAAATGCTTTTTGGTGGGGTTTTTAAGGATTGGAGGGTATATGTGATTGTGATGGTTTATGGAGTTTGATTTGCTTATTAAAGGTGGCTTTGTGGTTGATGGTACTGGTAATCCATGGTTTTATGCGGATTTAGGTATATTGAATGGGAGGATAGTTGAGGTTGATAGGGGGATTGATGCTGATGCCAAGAGGGTTATAGATGCTAGGGGGCTTGTGGTTTCCCCTGGTTTTATAGATATTCATTCACATTCCGATTTAACTCTTCTAATTAATCCTACTGCTGATAGTAAGGTTAGGCAGGGGGTTACCACTGAGGTTATTGGGAATTGTGGTTTGAGCGCTGCACCTGTGGGGAGGAGGGGGTATTTGGATTTACTTAAGAGTCTTTGGGGTTTTGAAGCTGAATTGGTTTCATGGGATTGGAATAGCTTTGGCGATTATTTGGAGCGTTTAGAACGTGGGGGAATATCAATTAATGTGGCACCATTAGTTGGGCATGGAACTATTAGAACTGCTGTTATGGGTGTTGAAAGTAGGGATCCCACTAAAGATGAATTGGAGGAAATGAAGAATCTCGTTGCTGAAGCTATGGAGTCTGGAGCTTTCGGTTTATCCAGCGGCTTAGTCTACCTCCCAGGATGCTACGCTAAAACTCAAGAGTTAATTGAGCTTTGTAAAGTTGTTGCTGAATATGGAGGTATATATGCAACTCACATACGTGGTGAGAGGGAAACCATATTGGAAGCATTGAAGGAGGCTATGGAGATAGGTGAGAAAGCAAATGTTCCAGTTCAAGTATCACATAACTGCCCAAAATATGGTGCTCATGGAAAATTGCCAGAAATGTTTAAAATTTATGAAGAAGCTAGGTTGAAGGGCGTTGAAGCCACAATGGATAACGACGCACATACAGATTTCAATGCATACCTATATCAAGTTTTACCTCAATGGGCTCAAGCAGGTGGAAGGGGGAGGATCGTTGAAAGATTGGAAAACCCTGAAATCCGTGAAAAGATTAAGAGGGAGATCATAGAGGATAAGTATCCAGGTCCAGGGTATGTTGGACTTGTAAAACATGGCTGTTGGGATAGAATATACATATTCCACTGTAAGAAGAATAGGAAGCTTATTGGGAAAACAATTAAGGAGATTGCAGAAATTAGGGGGAAAGATCCATTTGAAGTATTCTTAGACTTAATAGTTGAAGAGGAGGGTGAGGTGAGTGCATTATTCAATTACATGGAGGAAGACGATATACGCACATTAATGAAGTATCCATTAATGATGTTCTGCACAGATGGAGTGGCATCCTCCAATCGTGGAGTACTTAGGAAAGTTACTGGATACTCACCATGCAGTTTCGGAGAATACCCATACATTTTAGAGAGATTCGTTAGGGAGGAGA
>NZ_JANGFQ010000194.1:0-3599 GCF_024707025.1 Candidatus Culexarchaeum yellowstonense | reverse complement strand
GATGGTTTAAATGATGATTTATATGTTAAGTTGAGGGGTATTCCAATGAAGGATATTAAGCTCAAGGTTATTGAGAATGCTAGGAAGATTGGTCATGAAAGCATAGTTTTGGTGGTTACATTGGCTAAGGGGGTTAATGATGATCAGCTCGGGGACATAATAAGGTTTGCATTGGATAATAGTGATGTTATCAGATGCGTTAATGTTCAGCCAATATCCTTTAGTGGTAGGGCTAGTAAGCTTGAACGTGAATCCATGAGGATTAACACTTCAGATTTCATGAAGCTTGTGGAGAAGCAGACCAATGGCTTAATTTCAGTATACGATTTCAGGCCAGTTCCATGTGTGGTTCCAATATCTAGGGCTGTGGGTGCACTTAAGGGGAAGAGGTATGTGGAGTTTACGACAAGCCCATTCTGTGGTGTAGCTACATTCATGGTTAAAACTGATGAAGGTTGGAAACCCATAACTAGACTTGCAGATGTGGATAAATTCTTCAATGCCATGGATAAGGTTTATGAAGATGCATCTAAGGGTAGTAAAGGTAAAGCATACTTGAGGGCTGCTGCAAGTTTGAGGTATGTGAAGTTTGGATTGATAAAAGATCTACTCGTACCAGTATTGAGGGAGGGGAGTTATGAGGCTCTTGGAAAGTTCATGAGGAGGGTTGTTATGATTGGATGCATGCACTTCATGGATGTATGGAACTTCGATCTACAAAGGGTTAATAGATGCGTAATACATTACGCCCTCCCAGATGGAACTGTAAGGCCATTCTGCACATACAATAGCATTCATAGGAGTGTTGTTGAAGAGAAGTATGGAGTACCATTAAGTGAATGGAGGTCTAATAAGGTTTAAATCATATGACTAGAATAGTGCATCTTGATGGTTATGGATGGATTGGAATCACCTAGATGTGCATACTGTGGAGTATTTGCATGTTACTCTGCAGACTACAATAAGCTTCCAGCAAATTGCCCAATGAAAGTTTTAAGTGAAGTTGTTGAGAAGGCTAAGGATGAGCTCCTAACAAACGATTACTCTAGGAAGCTTGCTGTGGAAGCTTCTATCATTGAAGGTTCAGGGTATATGAAATGGCCTAGACTTAGGGAGATAATTGAATATTGTAAGCGTTTAAATGTTTCGAAGGTTGGTTTAGCCTTCTGCATTGGGTTGAGGAGGGAAGCCAACTATACTTCTCAAGCCCTTGAGAATGCTGGTTTAAAGGTTTACTCTGTATGCTGTAAGGTTGGGGGTATTGATAAATCTATTGTAGGTGTCCCAGTGGAGTATAGGCTTGGGAGGGGTCCTGTGGAGGCAATATGCAATCCCATTGGACAAGCATACATATTGAATTCAATAGATACAGATTTGAATATTGCTTTAGGCCTCTGTGTAGGTCATGACTCATTATTCTATAGGTATTCTAAAGCTCCTGTAGTGACATTTATAGCTAAGGATAGGGTTACTGGGCATAATCCAGCTGCAGTTATCTATAGTGGTTATTATCATAGGGTTTTCGGCATTAAAGCGCACTAAAATTCCCATTTCTTAACCTTTTTCATAACCCTTTCATTCATTTTTATATCTTCCTTCTTCGCTTCCTCCTCTATTTCCCTCACCTTTATAGGCTTCTTCCTTAATTCGAGTTCGCATGTTCCATCTGGTAGTAGTGCTCTTTCTTCGCAGTATGCGAAGGTGCAGTTTGCTCCGCTACAGAGGTCGTTTGCCCATGTGCATATGGCTTGTTGGCTTCCCCCACGTTTTTGCTGTGTTCTTACTAATGCTTTTTTTGCACATCTAAAATGTGGGCATGTGGGTGTACATTTTTTTGGCAAGAAGGGTCCTCCACAACCTAACAACTTACAATTCTCCATTTAATTTACATTTACTTATTTTTTTCGTTCAATTGTTTTGGGTATATCTTCCAATAATATATGTCTTCCAAATCTATTCCTGATACCTGTGCCTGCATTATTTTATCCATCTCCCCAACGATTTTCTCCATTATCTCCCTCAATTCCATTTTATCCTTCAAGTAGTATCTCACTATTCCTCCAACCTTCTGGTATGGGTATCCTAGTCTAGCTATTTCATTTTCGTCTACGCCATGCTTCCAAGCTACTTCCACATCATACTTGTATGGGTAGTCTGAGAGTATATCTTTCACTCTCCCAATATCCATTAGCTTCCCATCAACTAGTATCATTGCCTTTTCACATATCCTATTCAGTAGGTTTATGTTTCTATCCACCATTATTATCGTTAACCCCTCTATTGAGTTTAATATGTCTGTGAATTCTTCAATTACCTTTTGATCTATTTCTCCTAGGGCATTATCCATTAGCATTATTTTTGGCTTCTTAATTAACCCTAAAACCACTTTGAGTATTGTAATCTGGGTTTCTGATAATGTCTCTATCCTCTTACCATAATCCTTCTCACTCAAACCCACAATTTCAAGCATTTCCATGCATTCCCTGCTAATTGGGTTTTTGAATAGTTCTTGGAAGTATGATATTTCCTCTTTCACAGTTAGCTTCTTATTCAATTGCATTTGCTGTGAAATGTAGTATGTGTTCTTCCTAGCCCAACCTAAATCCTTCACAATACTTTTACCGAACATTATTATGTCCCCTTTATCAGGTCTATATATGCCTGCAATGAGTTTTAGTAGTGTTGTCTTCCCCGATGGGCTTGGCCCAATTACAGCTAGATCCTCCCCCTCCCCCAATTGGAATGATATATCCTTTAATGCTGTAACCCTCTTACCCAATGCTCCACTCTTGAAGGTTTTTGTAACCCCCCTAAACTCTAGAGCCTTCATATTTATCGCCCTCAACTAATACTGCTCTATCGTTCCCCACTTCTCAGCTTTAATTATTGCATATCTCAATATCATTGCTGCTATTATGCTGAATACCATTGTTGAGGTAATCATTTTCATAATCCCCATCCCTATACTGCTGTATACTGCATTTACACTATCCCTTGGATATCCAAGTATCATTATATCTCTGAATATTTGCATTCCAATGGTGAATGGTATTACTCCAGTTATTGGCCAAAGCTGTTTTGGTAGTAGCTCCACTGGGAAGTAGAATCCTATTGCCATCATAACTATCTCCATTACACTAGTCGTCACCATACCTATCTTCTTGAATATTAGTGTCATTGCAACCATTATCATGGATAATCCCAATGTGAACATCCATGAGCATACATATCCCAACACCAGCATTGGTGTTTGCTCAATACTGAAGTTTAATGCTCCAATATATCTTAGGACTGGTAATCCGAATGCTGATGTTATCAAGGTATATTTGATTGTTGAGGCTATGGCTCTACCCATAAGGGCTTGCGTTATTGTCACATTGCTTTCAATTAATAGCATTATAGTCCCCCTACTTGCCTCCTCCCCCAGCAACCTTATACAGTCATCATATGTCCTCGCCATCATAGTCCACATATAAGTCCCTGTCAGCATGAATTTCTCGAATGTATACCCTTCAGGCATAACTTTCCCCCTAGCTTCAAGGAATAATCCTATTATTCCAAATCCAATGAAGTTTCCAGCAATCACCAATGCATCCATT
>NZ_JANGFQ010000126.1:0-3622 GCF_024707025.1 Candidatus Culexarchaeum yellowstonense | reverse complement strand
GCTGAGTGTGGTGTCCTACCATGAGCTACAGCATAATTATAGGTCCACTTAGCCAAATACATGATCACAAAGACAACCCATACCAACATTATTAATGTTATGGGTATATCTGAGATTATGTCGTTAATGGTCATCATTTAGGCTTCGTATGATTATTGAATTGTTGAAAATAAGAAGCTTTCCATTTAACAGTCTTCAGCATTGTTGATGCACTATTATACCCCACTTTATTGCTTCAATGTAGAATTCTCTTCCCATGTTAATTGCCTTTTCAAATTCATCTTTAGAGATAACAGTTATTTCTACATCAACATCTTTAACAGTTTTAAGCATGAATCTATCCTTAGATTTTACTTCATCTACTATAACTAGTATGTCTATATCACTTAACCCCCTCACGAATCTCCCTCTGGCAAGGGATCCTGTTAATATGATTTTCAATGGTTTAAATTCCCTTACAAGCTCATTAATCAATTCTTTCAAATCTTCAGCAAGATCTCTTACACCTTCACATTTCAGAATATCATTAAAATCTTTTCTTGACAAAATCTATCACGCTCCTTGCAATGTTTAAAGCTTCCTCCTTTGAATAATGTTTATGTGGTGGGAGGGCTGGCCATGCATTGGGATATCTTGTTGGTATGTAATATCTATCTAGTCTGCTTGCTTGATCCCTTAATTCTTGGGGAATTCAATTCTATTGCCTATTTCCCTCAAAAGTTCTGCGATGCTATGTGTATGCCTATATATGTTGAGCTCTTTGATCATTAGAGACTTTAAAGCCTTCTCCACTGCTTGATGGGAGAGAAAGCAAACTTTACTCCACTTCCCAACCTTAAATAATTCAGTGGCTGCTTCAAAATCGTCAATAGCTTCTTCAAACCAATCCCTATACCTTTCGTAACTCACTCACTCCACCATAAAATACAATGCCATTTTCATGCTAATAAACTTCCTTTTAAACTACTATTATAAGACTAGTTTTCATCGAATATCTGGATTATTAAGATAAAAATAATAAATGTTTTAGGAGTGAGTTTAGTTTACTTGACTTCTGTAATCCATCTCCCATACTTCTCTATTTTTCCTCTAACGATCTTTTGATATAGTTCCATGAGTTGTGATGTTACTTTACCTATTTGGCCATCCCCAATAATTCTATTGTCTACTTCCACTATTGGTGTTATTTCTGCAGCTGTTCCTGTGAAGAATGCTTCATCAGCAGTATAGAGCTCCTCCCTCTTAATTCTCCTCTCAACAACTTTCATTCCAAGAATTTCTGTGGCAATTTTCATTATTGTGTCCCTAGTTATCCCCTCCAATATTGCACCATATGTTGGCGGCGTTATCAGTACTCCATCTTTAACTATGAATATGTTTTCCCCTGATCCTTCAGCAACATAGCCTTCACTATCTAGTAGTATTGCTTCATCAAATCCACAGTTGTTTGCTTCTACAGCAGCTAGATGGTAGAGTAGGTACATGGCTGCAATCTTTGCATATACTGGGAGGGAGTCTGCTGGAGGCTTTCTCCAACTTGAAATTTTACACTTAACCCCCGTGGGCTTTAAGTATTTACCAAATTCAAAGGCTATTACTGCCACTTCAACTGGATTTTTAGCTCTAACCCCAATGCTTCCAGGACCTCTAAATGCCACTGGCCTTATGTATATGTCTGTTTTAAAGTTGTTTGCCTTAACGACCTCTATAACAGCGTTTATCAATGCATCTAAGGTATATGGTATTTCCAAATGGATTATCTTAGCAGACTTTAAGAATCTTTTCATGTGATCTTCAAGTCTAAATATCTTAATACAATCATTATCATAATATCCTCTTATACCCTCAAATACTCCAATTCCATAATGAATTCCTTGAGCTAATACATGAACCTTCGCATTCTCCCATTCCACAAGCTTTCCATTAAGCCAAACGTAATTTGCTTGTATAACTCCCTTACTCATAATCTTCAACCGTTCATCACTGATACCATCTAGCAATTAAAGTTTTCCATAGAATGAATGGTAACACTTACACTTCTAAAATCATGTGAATATAATCATACTGATGAAATAACAATCCCAAAGAAATTATGGAGATATGAAACTAGATGAAGTATAATTTACTTAAATAGCTAACATTTAAATAAGATTTTGAGTAGAATGATTTTGAAGTGAGTTGATATATGTCTGAAAAGCTTAAGAGGGAATTCATTGAACTACTTGAAAGGGATATTGAATTTCGTTATATCGTAGCAGGCTATATAGGGTTGTCCGAAATTCTTAAGAGACTTGACATACTGGAGAGAGGGCAGAATAAGCTTTGGGAGAATCAAAATAAACTTTGGGAAAACCAAAATAGACTTTGGGAGGAAATCAAATCATTAAGAGAAGGACAGAATAAACTATGGGAAGAAGTTAAGGCTTTAAGGGAAAGTCAAAACAAATTGTGGGAGAATCAAAATAAGCTTTGGGAAAGTCAGAATAGACTTTGGGAGGAAGTGAAATTCCTCAGAATAAATTATGATAGAATGAGGAAATACATGATTTCAGGGTTCAGAGACCTTAAAGCATCCATAGGAGTGGCATTCCAAGATCATGCAGCATCCTTCCTACAATTAATGCTTGAAGAAATGGGCTATCTTGACGCAAAAGTTGAAAGGAAAATCCTAGTATACAATGGTGAGGCAGTGGAGATAAACCTATTCTGCGAAAAACCCTTAATAGTGGGGGAAGCAACTGTAAGTGTAAGAAGCATTGAAGAAGCAAGGAGAGAGATTGAGAAACTTCTAATACGCACAAAAATAGTTGAAGAAAGGTATGGTAGAAAGCCGGAAATGGTAGTACTATCAGTTGCAAGGGTTGTAGAAGAAGCTTCAAAAACATTGAAAGAACTAGCAGAAAAGTATGGAATAAAACTAATACTTGGGAAAGAGATAGAGGAAGCGCTAACAATATAGTGATAAATCTTTATTTTATAACATTGTTTCGAAGGATTTTTCTAAACGAAATCAGCTATGATGTTATGGTTTACTGATATCTTTTTCAGATGATTAAAGGCTTTACATTCTGGGTAACTACAATGGGCAGTATGAGAACTTGTAGTGGTATGGGCAGTGAGCACAGTTTGGTATGTTACCCCAGCAGTCTACATGTGAGCTTAATGTGTAGCTACACCAATTTACAAGTTCGCAATCTATGCATGAGGGCATATAGTTGAAGTATAGTTTGAAGTACATGTTATAGTTCCTCTTCCATACATCAGCCAAGTTTTCATGAAGAGCATCTCCAATTATGAATTCATGAATCCTCCTTTTAACCCCCCTTATAATTGTTGACCATGTGTAAGCCATGTACATGCATGGCGTTATCTTCCCATCCACTCTAATGAAAAGTGCTTTGTTAAATGTGAAGGGGCAGTTTCTCGAAGTGTATGATGATGTGTTGGGAGCCCATAGTCTAATGGGCATATTTATTGCCATTACAGATGCCTTTTCAAGATACTCCTTAAATTTCCCTATACATTCAGGGTCGTCAAGACAACTTATACCTTCAACTCCACCAGGGTAGTGTATGTAGAAGCTTAAGTAGACTTCAGTAATATTGGCTTCAACAGCATAGTC
>NZ_JANGFQ010000101.1:0-3630 GCF_024707025.1 Candidatus Culexarchaeum yellowstonense | reverse complement strand
CTTGCATCAGCATACCACATAAAGAGGGAAAATCCAGAACACAAAGTGCTATTATTGGAGTGGAGGGGGGCTGCAGGTCAAGGGAACACTGCGAAAAGTGCTGGATGCTTCAGAGCCTTCTTCCACTCAAAAACAAACTTGAAAATGGCAAACTCCTCCATAGAATTCTACAAGCATATACAAGAAGTGGAGAAGTTTAATCTTGGGATCAGGTGGATTGGATACCTATGGCTATTCGATGAAGAACAATTCCACTATTTAGAACCATACCTCAAGGATATGGAGTCGCTTGGTATAGAGTATAAGATTGTAAGCGATGAAGAGATAAGAGAGAAGATAAATCCAAACATGAGGGCAAGTGAATCTGGAATAAGTGGACTTAGAGATATAGAAGTTGGGTTGCTGGTGAAGAAGGCTGGCAAAATGGATGTGGAGAAACTTGTGGAATACTACGAATCAAAATTCAAATCCATGGGTGGTAAGGTGGCTTATGGAATCAAAGTGGACAAGATAATTGTGGAGGCTGAGGAGGAGCTTGGACTCCCAGGGGAACCATACTTCTGGCAGAGGGCGAGGGCAACGGGAGTTGAAGCTGGGGGGAGGAGGATAGAAGCTAAAAAGATTGTGGTGGCAGCTGGAGTATGGGCAGATAGACTACTACACCCACTGGGAATAGACACGTATCAGAGAGCTAAGAAGAGACAAGTATTCGTTGTGAAGGCGGAAGGCCCATTGGAAAAGCTATTGTATACCAAGGGATTCAATGCCGAAGGTTGCCTACCATTCACAATACTCCCACAACCAAGAATATACATTAAACCGGATATTGATGAAGGAAACTTCTGGATTGGATATGCAGACGACTTCCTAAGACCAATAGCAATCGAGGATGACCCACAACCCGAGGAAAACTTCTACAGGTATGGCATACATCCAATCCTATCCACATACCTACCACAATTTGAGCAAGCTAAACTTGTAAACTCGTGGGCTGGACAATATGGCGTCAACACATACGATGGACAACCAGTAGTATTCCAAGAGGGGGGGATAATAGTGGCTTCAGCAGATAGTGGAAGTGGGATAATGAAGGGAGATGCCATAGGGAGAATTGTCGCAGCAATATACAATGAAAGGAAGGAAGCAAAACTTTTTGATGGAGAAGTATTCAATGTGGAGGATATAGGGATAGAGAAGAGGAGGGTGGAGAGGGAGAAGTTCGTAATATGACGTAAATTTTTAACCCTCAGGAGACCGTCGTCTCCTCACCAATCAGAATGTAAGTTCACATCATAGGGCAATTAGATATTACGTTAAACGGGGAATAAAATTTAACGCAAAGCATTAGGTTGATGATTAAAGTAACATTTAATTTTAAAGGAGTTTATATGATTCTAGGATGAGGCTTGACTGTAAAATTTAGGGAAGGTGAAGAACTAATTTTAAAGTTGAAGCCTCACCCCATAGCATTCATGGAACTATACATCACAGGATTATATGTTGCTATTGCAAGTATAATTGCAAGAATATATGCCGATGAATTAGCATTGAAGGTTAGTAAATTGCTTGGCTTAAACATTGTTCCAATAGGGTACATGTCTACACTGGTTTGGGCATTTACAATTATGATTCCATTCATAGTTATGTTCATAGCCAAATCATCGATCAAATGGCTTGCAGCTGGACTGATAATGGTAATTGCATCCATAGCCATAAAATTTGAGACAGGGATATCTGAATCAACTTCAAGCTTATTCATGGGAATCGTATGGCTTGCATTAAGTAACATGTACAAGAATGCACACACATACTACATAACCACAGATAGGATAATATCGGAATACAAGTTCATCAAGGAGAAGACTAGGGAGATAAGCTACCAATACATTACGGATTTAGTTGTAGAGAAGGGGGTTATTGGGAGAATACTGAACGTGGGGACAATAATACCAGTATCCACAGCTGGTCTTGGACTTGGAGGGGAGATAGCAGCCATAAGCGGAAAAATAGATGTTAAACAGACAGGTTTAGGAGTTATAGCAGGCACAAACATTGTAATGCCGAAGGGTAGAAGCCCAAACGTCCTATTCGGAGTTAAAGATCCAATGAAAGTTAAGGAGATAATATCTAAGGAGATGGCTAAACATAGTGAGAGTGGAATATTGACGAAGATCTCAGAAAACCTTGAGAAGATATTGGAGAAAACTGAGAGGAAGGGGGAATCAGCCACTGGAACTGTGGGAGACAAGCCCAAGGGAGAGTAAATCCACATCTATCTCAGCCCTACTACGCCAACCAATACTTAGATGATCATCCTTAACATCCAAGTAGCCTAACTTAACAAACCTATCCAAGAGCAATTCAACCCTCCACCTTGGAAGCTTCTCAGCAAGTAAATCCTCCAAATCCCTCCTCCTCACACTACCACCCCTAGAATTTATTATGGAGATACATGCAGCTAAAGCTCCAAGCTCATCAATACTCCAACCAGCAGTTAGAACATCAGTGATCTTAGCTGGATATCTAAATGTAACCATGAAGAGAGCTCTATCATAATCCTCAGCCCTAGGTTCGGAAACCTCCTCCACAAAGACTATTTTAACCTTTAAACCAAATTTCGCAAGCTCCTCATCCAAAACCTTAATTATATCAAGGTATCTCCTACCTAGAGATCTCCTAAGCTCCCACCCCTTAACCCCAGGCCTCCTATGCCTCTGTATTAGTAGAAGTTGAGCTGCACGTTCAATCTTAGATTTCAAATCGGCTTTCTCAGACACCCCTAACCCTCCTCAACCACTCATCATATGAAATGGATATTGCAATGGAATTTGAACCTGAAACTTGAACCTTCTCCTCATATGGTATTATCAAGTAATCATCAACTTTAGGATCATAATCTAAACCCACATAACCATAGGATACTAGGTATGAGAGCATGTAAGCCTTCAAAACTGATTCTTCAAAACTATTGGATCTTATGAAATCCCAATAATAGATTTTACCACCCTTAGAGGCTTCCTTAACCCTACCCCAAAACTCCTCAATCATCTCACTAAAAGAGCCTTTCAACGCAAGCCTCTCCCTAATAAGATCCTCAAAGGAAATGGATTCAATCGTGGAGGTTTGAGGTGGAAGTCTACCCCACCTACCCCTCAAGGGAGGGAGATTAACCCAATACTTCGCAGCCTCCTCAAAACCCATACGGGATATCAACCTCACAGAAGCGATGGGGCGCATGGCTTGACATAGTATATGTGCAAGATCACTTAAACTCAAACTCTTAACTTTAGCTTCAATTATCAATGGGTCGAAGTATAGCTTTGAAGATTTATCCCTAACCCATCTACCTTGAAACTCGACAACCCTACTTAAAGCCTCCAAAGCCTCCAAATCCAAAACTAAATCCTCAGTGGAGCTTGATTGGGAGAGGAAATCCCTAAGATACTTAATGTACCTCTCAACTTCAATGGTGAATGGATCTACACCTCTACGGAGAACACGCTCACAAGTACTTATAATCCTCTCCACATATTCACGTTTAACTTTAAAGCTCACTTGGACACCACCTTAACCTCAGACTTCCCACCAACATTCTGCACAAATATTATGTTAACCCTCCCCTCCCCAACA
>NZ_JANGFQ010000205.1:0-3673 GCF_024707025.1 Candidatus Culexarchaeum yellowstonense | reverse complement strand
TATGGCATTAGTGGAAATGGAACCTCAGCATGACTAAAAGTTAAAAGTATAGCCAAAGCTGCAAAAATAGCAGTATACGCAACCAAAACACTCCTCCTCACACTGCTACCCAACCTTCCACCCAGAAGCTAAAACATAACAACCAATATTTAAATTTTAGAGTAACTACTCTAAAATGAGTAACAAATTCAAACAACTATATCGGGAATAGAGAGGGAGGTTGTGAAGGCAATTGAAGAGAAGAGGGTTAAATTCATCGTGATGAACGTTAAGGAAGAGTTGGAGAAATTAAAGCGGCAAGTAGCAATAGGATTAAACTATCTTAACTATCAAGTTTAGGGTGGAGTATAGTGCTAGATCTAATTGAAGAATTAAAAGTTGGTGAAATCATGTACATTCAGTTTAACAATAACTTTTTTTCTCATATTCTCATGAAATCAAAAAGCGGCTTCATAAAGTTATAGTGTAATGTTAAATGTGAAATTTAACTTTGAAAATTATGAAGTTATAGATGAGAACTAGAATTTATAATTTAATTTCTTCGAACCATTCTGGTTCTCTAAATTTCTGATAGCAAGTCTGGCATATTTGGTTCTTAGGCGCATCCCCTCTTAAAATCCTCTTAATACAGCATATAGCTCTTGAGAAGAAACTTGGATTTAAAGAGATATAGTGGATTTTGTTTTCATGTGTGCAGTAGGTTAAATTCCCTCTTGCCTTCCCCCGAATAACACCTTTCAGCAATCCCTTTATTGACCTTTCTATTGGAAATGATGAAAGTTTAAACATGAATTGTGGTTTCTTCCCTTCTATCCTTGCTAAACCGATTTTTGCAAACCCCCCAATTTCAGGGGTATAATTAAGTCTCAACTTTAATGTGTTAACGATCTTCTCATCGCTTATCTCATTCTTTAGGTAGCTAATTACATGATCGAAGCATCCCATACATAAACTGAAGTCTTTAACTGGAATACCTTCACCTCTCTTAAATCCACAGAAATAGGTTTCCTCCTTCCCTCCCTGTTGAACTTCCTTAGTGATAATCATTGTCATTCCACATAGATCGTTTGGAGGCTTAACAACATTGAGAAGCTTTTCAGCCAAGTCCATCATATCCCTAATGTTTAAGTAGAACATTGCCCAATTAGACCATTTTTCAGGTCCAATTTGGCGAATTGATGTTCTCTCAATGTGGTAGCGTTCAGGTTTAATTATCAATCGTATCTCCTCCCTCCCCTCATTTAATTCGACATCAAGTAGACACCTTTCATCGGGAATTATGTAAGCTTCCTTCCCATTCTTAGTAGTTTTCTCCCAACCCAAATCCTCATAGCTCTTCATATAACGTGATGGATGAATCAACCTTTCAATAGTTATTGGAGGCTTCTTAGAAATCCAGCCGCGAAAATTAGCATATATTATTGGGAGCGGGGTTGGTTTAGGAACTTTGAAACCAGCTTTTATAAGCTCTTCTTGAAGTTCTAATGATGCTGGAAAATATATTTGAAGAGTTTCAACATCATATGTTCCAATATGCACATATAACAGTTTTATCGCTTAAATTTAAGGGTTTGCATTCTTCCTATTATTTACAACGCTTTTTTGAGCTTTTACTCTCTCTTGGAGGAAAGTTCTCAGTCTCTTAGCATCATCTCTAATTTTATATTCAATGACATCTCCAGTTAATGTCATCTGCCAGTATCCAACCTTCTCCAAAATGATATCTTTAAGTTCCAAGTCTATCTCATATCCATAACTATTCCTCCCAAGCTCCTTAGCAACCTTCGTAGTTGTACCTGAACCTAAGAATGGATCTAAAACTGTTTCACCTTTAAATGTAAATAACTTTATCAGCCTCCTCGGTATCTCCTCAGGGAAGGCAGCTATACCTTCCTCAAGCCTCCCCTTCAATGGGAGTACATTAGTTATATCCCAAACACTTAGATACCACTTCTCCCTATTAAACAATCCAACATCTATTTTCGATTCTTCAAGAATCTTGCTATCCATGCTTTTCACGTATGAGTAATCGTAGTCACCCTTCTGGAAGATTATTATCTCTTCATAAATGTTGTCTGGATGGAAATACATTGGATAAGGATGCTGAATTAATACCCCACTCCTCCTACTTATCCTTACATAACCTTCAGGCTTCCTCCAAATTATCTTATCCCTGTACTTAAACCCCTCCTCAACCATTATCTTAATAATATCTGAACATATTGGATAAAGTGTACCTTCAATCCTAACATCCTGAGTGACAAAACATGCAATTCTACCATCAGCTAAAACCCTACGTAACTCCCTAGCAACTGAGCGTATCAAATCCAAATACTCATTATAACTCTTAAAAAGCCCTGGATAATCGAATGGCGCATTATAATATGGTGGAGAAGTAACCACAAGATGAATAGATCCGCTGGGTATTTCACTCATATCCCTAGCATCACCAAAAATTATTTTATGCCAAGTCAAACATACCCCTCCAAAACCATACCTTCACGATGCACCTAACTCCTTAACATCAAAACCAAGCTTAGTTAAAATCCTATAAGCATCCATAGCAGTAAATCCCACTCTAGGCAACCCCGTCACAAATGCAACAACCTGTTTAATAGGATACTTCTTCCCCTTATACTCTATATAATATTTCGCACGACCCTTAAGAGGCTCCGGCTCCAACCTCTCCAAAACAGCCTCAACATCATGCTTAGCAAGATTATACTCCCTATCCCTAATAGTAAAAACCACCACCTACACCACCACTTACTACATTAACTACAAAACACTTATAAATATGACGCCATCTTGGAAGTCCAATGTTAAAGTATAAGTGGAGCAAAAAACTTCTTTAAAGACTTTATACAAAAACATCAAAGTGAAATGTAAAAACATTTACGGCTAGATAATATTTCTGGCAATTTCTACTACCTCAATTCCCTGTTCCAGTTGAGCTGCTTCTTTAAGTTCCCTCGATGCCTTTCTACATATTATCATTGGTTTAGCCATTTTACCGTTATGCTTATAGTATAGGTATCTGTAGGTTACCGCTTGACCTATAGCCATATAATTCAACTCCCTCTCCACCTCAACAATATACTCATTGCAAGTCTTAGCATGCATAAGGGCATCAGCAGAATATCTTCCAAGCGTGTATTCGGTTACGACTTTATCGAATTCTCCCCCATGGATTTTGAGGAAATTCTCCAATATCTCCATTTCCACTGATGTTAATGGCTTAGCTTCAACAATTTTCGGAAGCTTTGATGATTTGCATATGTTTATTAGTGGGCATAGGTAGCATTGTGATCTAGCCAAATTCTTTGCACAATACCCCATTATTGAAACCCTTGAGAGTAAGTAATCGTATTTTGTTGGATCTTCAGGGTTTATCCCCCTCAGAAATTTAGTTGCCTCTAATACTCCACGCCAATTCAATGCTACTTTCAACTGAAAAGCCCTTGTGAGAACTCTCTGCAAACCCAAATCCAATGAGACTAGTAAATGCCTCTTATCAATGAAGCTCCACAAACCCATATCAGGATACGGTCTAACAAGCCACCTAAAGAATAAGTTAAACCTCTTCAAAGGCGAATCTACACTCTTGGGTATTAGTGGTGGGCGTCCACCATAATTATGCATTACCCCAAGCAAACCCCTCAAAACCCCCTCC
>NZ_JANGFQ010000133.1:0-3679 GCF_024707025.1 Candidatus Culexarchaeum yellowstonense | reverse complement strand
CGATAAGTAAATTAATTAAAAAATTATTGAAATCAAAATATCATTAACATTAGTACCCGTAGGACCTGTTATTATAAGATCATCAAGAGCCTTAAAGAATGAATATGAATCATTATTTTCTAAATACTTAAATGGATCAAGACCCTTAGCTATCCCCCTATCTATCGTACTACCATCTACAATAGCTCCCGCAGCATCAGTCATACCATCAATACCATCAGTACCAATAGAAGCAATAATAACATTCCTTAAACCCCTTATCCTAAAAGCAGCACTCAAACATAATTCCTGATTCCTACCACCAATACCACTCCCTCTCACAGTAACCGTCGTCTCACCACCAATAACAATACCAATCGGTTTATTGAAATTCGTCTCACCTCTTACAATCCCTTTTATAATATCACCAATAACACTACCAACATAACGAGCCTCACCCTCAACACTCGACGACAAATAAACCGCGTTTATACCAAGCATTTCTAACTCCCTAACAGCCACCCTACAAGCAAAACTATTATCAGCAATTATTATATTATGAACACGTTTAAAAATTGGATCATCAGATTTTGGCGTTTCTGGAACCTCACCCTTCACACCTCTTATAAGAAAATCCTTCACACGCTCACTAATACTTTCCCACAAAGCATACCGTTTTAATATATTAATCGCATCATCAAACGTTGTCGAATCAGGAGCTGTCGGGCCCGAAGCAATAACATCAATAGGATTACCTACAACATCCGAAATAATAAGACTAACAACAGTAGCAGGATACGCATGTCTTACAAGCTGCCCACCCTTCACCTGCGACAAATGCTTACGAACAGTATTAAGCTCCACTATATTAGCACCACGTAACATTAACGATTTTATTACCATACTCTTATCCTCTAACGTAATTCCATCAACAGGTAATGACATTAAAGCAGAACCACCACCAGAAATTAAAACTATCACCAAATCATTCTCATTCAGAGATTTTAATAACTCCAATATCATTTTAGCACCACTCACACTACTATGATCAGGTATTGGATGAGACGCCTCAAACACTTTAACACGCTTTAAAGGTGGTATCTTAGAACCACGAGGAACAATCACTAATCCATCACTAATTTTATTACCAAGAACACACTCTAAACCATAAGCCATCCCACCAACAGCCTTGCCAGCACCAACAACAAGAATCTTTCTAAACCCAGACAAATCTAACACAAAATCTTGAACAACAAGTCTATTATCAATAACTTTGACATTATTCTTAACCAAATTAATCGGATTCACAGAATCAAGCACCGCATTCAAAACATTTAACAACATCTTCCTAAACTCGTGCTCACTCATAATATTTAATCCTAAATAGATTAATATATCTTTTAACATTACTAACAATAACAGCAACTTTTATAGAAAAATTGTTCATCTTTATGCTCATATATGAACATTTAATGAAATCCTAAAATCTCATGATAATACCTAAGAATCAACTCCATTAATAAACCTCTATTATTAGCGTAAAGTGTTAGCAGTAAATAATATATGTATGCTTAAAGTTTAGTGTATGATATACATGTCGAAACTGAGCATTAGCAGTTATGATGCTATGCTTGATAGAGTTTATAGTAGTGTGAATGTTAAACCTGAACGACATACTAGATACGAAATACCAAAACTCATTTCATATAATGAGGGAGGCAAAACTATAATAACAAATTTTAAACAAGCATGCGAAAAACTTAACCGAAAACCTGAAGAACTCGCCAAGTTCCTTTATAAAGAACTAGGTGCCGGAGGAAACATTGATAACGAAAGATTAATACTCACAGGAAGATTCGAAAATGAACAAATAAATACTGTACTCAATTTATATTATAAACGCTACGTAATATGTCCAGTATGCGGAACACCAGATACAACATTAATCAAACAAAAGAAAATAGTTTACATGAAATGCCTCGCATGCGGAGCAGAAAGCCCCGTCCCAGAAGTTTAACCTTATTTACTTTTAGATTAATTTTAATTTACACAAATATATAAGAGACCAAATAGAAAAATTCTTTGGTGATAACATGCTCAGTAAAACATCTCGAATACCCGGATTTTACAAATTACCAATAGAAGAACGATTAAAAATCGTCGCAGAATATGCCGGTCTCACACAAGATGAAATCGAACTACTCAAAAAAACCGGAAATCTAGACCTATCCATCGCAGACAGAATGATAGAAAATGTAATAGGAACCATGGCATACCCATTCGCCATAGCAGTAAACTTCCTAATAAACAATCGCGACTACCTAATACCAATGGTAATCGAAGAACCATCAGTTGTCGCAGCCGCAAGCAACGCTGCAAAATGGGCCAGAGCAAAAGGCGGCATATTCACATCAAGCACAGGCCCCATAATGATAGGACAAATCCAACTAACACGCGTAAAAGACCCATGGGGAGCAAAGATGAAAATACTTGAACACAAAAACGATTTAATAAGAATAGCTAACGAACAAGACCCAACATTAGTAAACCTAGGTGGTGGTGCAAAAGATATCGAAGTCCGCGTAATAGATACTGCAAAAGGACCTATGGTAATCACACATCTAATAGTAGATGTAAGAGATGCTATGGGAGCCAACGCAGTAAACACAATGGCAGAAGCAGTCGCACCATACATAGAAGACCTAACCAACGGAAAAGTTTTCTTAAGAATCATAACAAACCTAGCCGATAAAAGATTAGTCAGAGCCAGAACAGTTATCGATAAAAATGAAATAGGCGGAGAAGAAGTAGTTGACGGTATAGTCGAAGCCTGGGCATTTGCAGCAGCAGATCCATACCGAGCCGCCACACATAATAAGGGAATAATGAACGGCATAATAGCCGTAGCATTAGCCACAGCTCAAGACCATAGAGCATTAGAAGCAGGCGCGCACGCTTACGCCGCACGCTTTGGACACTACACATCACTAAGCACATGGGAAAAAAATGAAAATGGCGACCTAGTAGGAACACTAGAAATGCCAATGGCAGTTGGATTAGTAGGAGGAGCAGTAAAAACACATCCAATAGCCAGAATAGCAATAAAAATCTTAGGCATAAAAACAGCTAATGAACTCGGAGAAATTATGGCAGCCGTAGGATTAATACAAAACCTAGCCGCACTAAAAGCACTAGTCACAGAAGGCATTCAAAAAGGTCACATGAAACTACACGCAAGAAACATAGCAATAATGGCAGGAGCAACACCAGACATACTAGATAAAGTCGTTGAAATAATGATCAACGAAGGAAAAATAAGATTCGACAGAGCCAAAGAAATCGTAGAACAACTCAAAAAACATTAACCTCTTTTTTCATAATGTCGCCATTCAGCATACATGAAATTTTAATATCACTTACGGCTTGGATCAAAAGCAAAAGACACACTATTTTTTATTACAAACGACTACACTATAAAAATAAAACAACTTTTTCATCACTATGAACCTATTAACGAAAGTAGAACATAACTAACATATCCAAAAGCAAGATCAATAAATAAGTTCCAATGAGATAATAGGTAATATTCTAATCTAAATCCATCTTATGAATAATTATGAAAATTTAAATAATTGCGTACAGACATGCATAGTAGTGATCGAATGAGTTCCAAAATTATATCTGTAAGACTTGATCGTGC
>NZ_JANGFQ010000175.1:0-3714 GCF_024707025.1 Candidatus Culexarchaeum yellowstonense | reverse complement strand
TTAACAGCAATCTCCATAAGCATAATCCTATACAAGGCATCATCAAACATCAACATTAACAGGAGGGTTATCGGCAAAACCATCTCAAACTACAAACTAATAAAACAATTAATAAAGCCACTAATAGTTCTAGGAATAATAACATCATGCTACAGGATAATTCTAACATTCACAACAACATACCTAAACCACATGGGTTTAAGCATTGAATGGTCAAATTACATATTCTCATTAATACTAGCCATAAGCATAATGGGACCAGTTATGACTGGAATACTATTGAAGGGTGGAGGTGAGATGAGGATTGTGGCATTGGAGATGACGATAATTTCAATACTATCCATAACGTTAACAGCATCATCAAACACAGCATTAACCACAATAATACTAGTCCCAATCTGGATACTAATCCTAAGTGTATGGCCACCAGTATACTCCACAATATCGAAAAGCTCACCACAAGAGCATATGGGCCTAACATATGGTGCTTCACTAACATTCACATGGGCATTCGGATCCATATGGCCATACATAGCTGGAATAATAGCAGACAATTACGGCATAAACATGATATACCCACTACTAGCAGCATTATCATTAGTGGCAGTTGCAATAGCCATCACATATAGTGATAGAGCCTCCTCAGAAGCTCTTCCCATGCAATAAATCCATATACAACTTCACATACTTCTCTGAAACCACATCCCAATTAAACTCCACCTTCACCCTCTCATATGCATTTGAAATGTATTCCTCCGGATATCCACTTAAACAATTATTTATTGCTTCAGCAAGAGCTTTCGGGTTGTCTGGTTGAATTAGGATTGCACATGAATCGTCAACCACATCCAAAACTCCATGCATCCTTGTGGCTACTATTGGGATTTTGAGGGCCATAGCCTCCAATAGAACTGTTGGCATACCGTTGTCGGATAGTTAGCATTTTATTACTATCCGTTCCACCTCAGCCTTAAAGGCTTCATTGATGGCTTTCGCCGCCAACGGTAGGGGACGGCACATTGGGAGTTTTACGGCTATATTCCAAGCGGCCACCAGATGCCTATCTGTTTGGAAGCCGTATCTCTTACACTTAAACGCATGCCCATTCGGCTTATTCAATTCGCCACATATCGGGCAAACCCTAGAAGTATTTCTAGCATCAACGTACTCAGGTTTATAACCTCCTTCAATCGATTTATAGGAGATGTAGGACTGTATTTTCCTAAACGGCATGCTATGTAGTCTTCTATTCATCATTCTACCATACCTAATTCTTTTTCTCATTTTCTTCAACTTCTCCATAACTGGTTTAACATTCTCCTTAATGATCATCTCAGCTATTATTTTTGATGCCTTATGGATTATTGAGTTTATCCGCCTCTTTTCCCTTCCAGAGTACTTAGCCAGTAGTTTGGCTTTAATCCGTCCCCTTGTCTTGCTTTGAATTCTCTGTCTCTTTTTGAAGTATCTATCTCTAATATACTTCGCTTCACTTATATCTAGCTTCACGAACATGATTTCACCGGGCTTGACTACCGCTAAGTCTATACTCTTTTCATTAACGTCGATGCCGAGTAGTCCATCGACCATCCTTTCCTCAACGTTTCTTCTGAATGTGATGTGGAAAAAATACCCGTCATCTTTTCTCAGAAGCCTTGAACCTTTAACACTCCAACCCATAAACTTCTTGGAATGCTCGTGGGCTTCAAAGGGTACTAATATGTGTCCTTTATGTGTAGCAAGCTTGAGGCCTCCCCAATTGAACCAGAAGAGGTGCGTATCGTCGAGGAGTATGGTTTTCAACTCTTCTATTGATGGAGGCTTTACGTTTTCCCCCTTCCTTGAAACCCTCCTGTATGATTTGTACATTCCTAAAGCCATTGTTATAGCAGTATAAATGTAGTGTGATGGGTAATTGGGATGTTTGGCTCTCAGCTCTTTATATATTGATTCATGCAACCTCTTCCTCGATGTTATGTTCAAATCCATTGCTTTCCTCAAGCACTCTCCAACCATGTCCCTATATGTGGAGAAGAGTTCCTCCAGTATTTGCCTCTGCTCCATGCTGGGCTTAAGCTTGAACTTGCAGGTTTCACTCAGCAATAAGCTGTTTGACACCTCCGACCACCCCCTCATACTTGTGGCTCCTCAACCCATATAGCTTCCCAGCAAAGCTCGATACTAAGGCTATTAAATCTTTAACAAGCTCCTGATATGCATCTTTAGGCTCTTCCACATTAATAACTTCAATCCTGACACCATGAGATGAAAAACACCTCTCCAAATAACTAAAACCAAACCTAGTTAGCCTATCTTTAAAAGCTACTATAACGATCCCTATCCTTCGCTCCTCAACGAAATCGAAGAGTTTGCTTAACAATTTTCTGTCCTCGTCGAGTCCGCTTGCTACACCTTCTTCTTTTCTTTCAATCCACATTGAAACCCATCCCCCTCAACCTACCCATCAAACTGGAAACATGCTGAGCCACACCACCAATACCTGAAACCTTTGGTGAAATCATTAAAACCCTCATATGAAACCCCACATAAACAATTGAAACTTACAAACCCCTAAAGAAAAAGATTTCATTTAAATCCTAATAACGGCTCTGCGGAGAATTGGGTCTGTGATCATGTATTCGCCATCAACCTTAACTATCAATCCATAATCCATCAGACTTCTAAGTATATTTGCTAGTGTAGTGTCTGGTATGCGTCCAAGTTTAGCCTCCAACCTCCTCTTAACCTCACTCCATGAGCACCTCCCCATACTTGAAATTGTCTTCAAAGCTTCACTATACCTACCCCTACCAACACCCCTAGTTTCAAGGAAGTGTTCAACTTCAGCTAAAACCATGTTGATTGCAGCATCAATTATTGAATTCATGGATCTCAAACCCCTCACATAGTTGTATCCAAAGTATGTTAGCCAACCTATAATTCCATTGAAATTCTCCACAACTTCACTGATCAATTCATCACCCACATCTAAACCCTCCTGTTCAAACCCCTTCTTGAGGAAGTCTATTGCAGCATCCCTAGTTAATGGTTTAAGCTCTATGAGTTTATATGGTCTACCGTATAGTGGTGCTTCAGGATCCTCAATCCTCAAGAATTTATTTAGCAAACCAGCCTCCGAACCTGAAACCACAATTCTAACGTCAAAATGATCCAATGCATATGCTAGGAATCCATCAAACCTAAACTTCAAATTCCTCAATTCCTGAACTTCATCAAAAACCACAATGGTATCCCCCAAATTCTCAAAGATGTCAAGTAAAACATCAGGTCTCCTAAACTTAAACCTGATAACTCCACCAACCTCAAAATAGTCCATACCCTTAATAAGCTTCTTAGCCCAACTATTCCTACTAACCTCAACCTCAATCATACTTAAAAGGTTATCAAAGGATGCCTTGGCAGAGCTCAGCAATCTACAATCCAAGAACAAATACCTAACATTAGCCACATTCAACCCAGTCAGTATTAGTGAAGTCTTACCATATCTCCTCAACCCCTCAACAATTATAAACCTAAACCTACCCAACGAATTCACGAAATCGTTAAGCCCATCCTCCATATCGTAGAAATCATCCCTCCTCCTCTTAGGTTCTAGGGTGAAGTATACCATTACTAACCCCCCTGAATAACTATCCCCCCTTAGTTAATCCAAAGGTCGACACTTAAACCTAACTTTTATTAAACACTTACCCC
>NZ_JANGFQ010000208.1:0-3718 GCF_024707025.1 Candidatus Culexarchaeum yellowstonense | reverse complement strand
ATAAGGGTAAGGAAAAATATTCAAGTATTATTGAACGCTTAACAACCATTTTAGCTGATGAAAAGCTTTGTAAGGATATTGAGAAGTCGTGGTTCATATTCCCATCCGATACGAGACCTGGATTCAACACTTCAGGTTTAATACCACACCTCCTACTCACATCTGCAATAGCGTGGAGTTTAGCCACCATCAATAAAAAGCTTGATAGAACTGAAATTGCAGTATTAAGGTTAGCATCCCTCCTACATGACATTGGGAAACCCTTCAATTACAAACAACATATAGAATTGTCAACAAATGTTGCTAGACTCCTCTTGGATGGATTAATACCCGAACAGACATTAAATAGAATTGTTGACATAATATCTAAGCATCATGAACCAAAAGACGATCTTTCAGCTATACTGAAGGAAGCCGACACTATGGCTTCAACAATAGATAGAGTTAGGAAACTCGTGGAATCATATCTTGGAAAAGATTTGGAATCGATAGCTAAAGAGTTGAACTTGAATTATAAGGATGGTCTTGGGACTGGTGATACTGCTTGGGATTTCTGGATTAAGGTGTATAAAGAGCGTGGTTCAAAGATTTTTGAAGAATTGAATACAAAGTTTCTCAACAGTTTGAGGAAAGAAACTGATGGGTTTAAGTCTCCAGTCAAACCATTCAGAGGAGTTGAGGATGAACGACGTGAGGAAGAGGATTATAGGAATGTGCTGATTGGAGTTATAGATGTTGCTGGCATTCAAAAGTACATATCGAGATCTCAAGAAATCAAAGTTACGAGTGGAGCTAGCTTACTAATAGACTACCTCGTAATGGCATACGCACCATTCTACATACAATCAAACATGGATGAACACGACATATGGGTTCCATATGAATCCTTCATATATACCGCTGGTGGAATCGTGGAATTCGTAATGCCAAGGCTCTTCATAAATGAGTTTGAGAAGATCGTCGGAGACCAATTAAACAACATACTCTCAAATAATGGTCTTAAAGTGACATTTGCATATACGCAATTCCGCGACAACATGTACTTAATGATAAAAGAGTTGATGAACAATTTGCACTTGAAGAAGAATTCTATGGAAGGTGAATCTATGCCAATTGCGAGGATTAAAAGTCCAAGTGGTTATGAGGATTTGTGCCAATTATGTTATCTTGATGATGTGGAAACTAAGATAGAAACTCCTGAAGGTTTAAAGAGAGTGTGCAATGTATGTAAATCGCTTTACGAATTTGGTAGCGAAATAAGTTTTAAGAATAAATATGAAGCCACCATCTTTGTAGGTGGGAAGCCCGTTACGGTTAAGGATGTTTATGATCTTGATTGGGAATATGTGAATAAATACATTATTGAATTAATTTCGGGCCACGATAAGCCGGAATTGCGTGAATTGATTGAAAGGAGAACTGCTGGTGTTAAGTTGAGGAATATTGCTGTTTTGAAGGTTGATGGTAATCTTATGGGTCCATTTATGGCTACATCCATTTCTCCAACTGACATGTATGAGAGGAGTGCTAGAATAGATATGGCTTTAAAGAACGCTATTATGAAAGCTTTAACGGTAATTTATGAATCTATAATGAAATATCATGGGGATTTAAATGAGGCATTAAAACCGTACGTGTCAACGTTATTTGGAACCTTGTATGTTGGTGGTGATGATGCCTTAATCATAATGCCATCATGGACTTCAATAGTTTTCTCGTGGATCGTTGGAAATGAGTTTAGATTGAATATGGGTAAAAGTAGGGGTTTAAGTATTGGCATAGCTGTTGGATCTGCAAAAGCCAATATTTGGGGTCTAATTTCCGCAGCAAATAGTTTGATGAAGGAGGGGAAGAAGAATGTTAGAGATGACCCGGGATGTAGTGTTGTTGCTTTTGATGTGGAAGAGGCTATCACATTAAATGATTCGATCGTTAGAGAGAGAATTCAGTTGCTTAGAGATAAAATGATTTCCATTCAGCCATTCAAGATATCTGAAAATGATGGTCTTAAGGATTACATTAAATTGTTATTTGAATCTTCAGATTACGCTGATTTCATATGGAAATCTTATCTTGCATCAAGATATGTGGATTATATAACTAAACATGAACTAAAACCAAAAATTGAGGAATTTCAAAGTTTCATAAAAGGTATTAGAAGTGGAATTCTAGAATGTATGAATAGGGCGGATAGTTTTATAGTGTTTAGTGGTGTATGTGAGAAGGATGCTGATATATTCAAACTCTTCATAGAAAAGGTTTATGCTAAACGACAATATGCAAGATTTAAAGAAATGTATGAGAAAACTAAGAGAAAGAATTATGAAGACAATATGAAGATATACAACACTATTTTCGAGTTGTGTCCAAAGGAGGAATTGAGTAAATTCTTAGGGAAGGGGGAGATACCAAATGAATTCAATGCATCAATTTCAGATGCTTACAGAATGATCAAAATCGTCGGTGGAGGTGTAATATGATGGAGTTGAAGTTTAAGGTTAAAGTTAAACCTATTGGTATGGCCACTTTTGGCTCAGTATACGCATTACCCCTAGGTCCTGATGTTTCATTTACTAGGAAGTTCACCATTCAAGCTGGCAAGAGGATTACAAAGTATTATATTCCTGGATCAAGCTTTAAGGGAGCTTTAAGGTCTTCTGCTTCTAGGATTGCTGACTTATTTGGTTTCAAGTGTTGTGGTGAAATTGATATTGAGAGGATTGAAAAGGCGCATGAACGTATGGGTGGCGTATGTGATGTTTGTAGGTTGTTTGGTTATCCTAAGTCTAATGCTCCAAGTGTATTGAAGGTTTCAGATTTGGAATTGCAGGGGGATGTGAATGTTGAGACTGTTGCTGGTATAAGGATTGATGATAGTAGTGGGAAGGTTGCTACAGGAGCATTATTCACTTCCGAGAAGGTTTATGGTGTTGAATTTGCTGGTGAGATTTCATTGAGTGATGTTGATGTGAATTTGATTGGGTTAACGTTATTGTCGCTTGCAGAATTGAGGTTGGATAGGTTTGGTAGGAGGTCTATGGTGGATGTAATGATTGAAGATGATGGTCAACTCGAATCTGTCATCAAGAATACTGATTGGATCATATTGCTTAACGAGTTGAAGAGGTGGTTGTATGATGAGGTTCTATGAAGCTAAAATCAAAATCCTATCCCCAACAATAATTCCGGGGAGGAGGGTTGAGAGGGGGTATAAGGGTCAGCTAAATTATATTCCATCAACAACATTGAGGGGAGCTATACTCACATCACTATACGCGCATGGTTACATAAGTTTGGAGGAAGCTAAAAGTATAAGTGGATCTTACGAGTTATTGGTATCCAATGCATACTTAATAGATGATGGATTCAAATCATATCCATCACATCCATTCATGTATAAGTGCAAAGTTCCACATGGAAAAGAAGTATTTGAAAGTAAGATCTTCATTTCTGAGTATGATGTTGCAGGTGCGCTTAAGGATGGGAGAGACCCGAAGTTTAAATTTGAGTGTAGTATGGGGCATGTAGCCATAGAATATCCACATCCACAGCCTGTGAGGGGATCGGATAAGGATGGGGAAGCATTCAAGGAGGTTGATGTGAAAGTTCAATCCATGATTTCAGTTGGTATAAGTAAGCGTAGAGCTACAAGTCAAGCTGGAATGCTATATGAGTATGATGCTATGATTGAAGGGCAAGAATTCTGGTGTTACATTGG
>NZ_JANGFQ010000187.1:0-3784 GCF_024707025.1 Candidatus Culexarchaeum yellowstonense | reverse complement strand
TTTCAAATCCTCCAATTTATATGCTGGATAAATCTTCACTCCCCCATAATCCACCTCCTGATTTAATGTTATCATTACACCATTCTCGGCATTTATGTATTCCATGTTCCCCTTAAACTTCTCAATATCCCTTGCATCAACCTTCTCCTTAACTTCTACGGGTATTATCCCCCCATCGGATTTCAATATCACATCTATCTCCCTCCCCCCCATTCTATAGTAGTATTCCGCATTCAATGTATTCACAACATATGTCTCCAATACTCTCCCCATGCTCTCCTCAAATGTCTCCTTTGAGTATGCGTATATTAGTGATGTTGTTGATGGATAGAACTTCTTAAGCTTCCTACTTGACGCCATTTTCGATGGCCTATAATTTGATAGCGACTTAACTATTAGTGATGTTTCTAGGAATTTTAGGTAATTTGATATTGTTATCTTGCTCCTACCAAGATCTCTTGCAATTGAATTCACATTTAATATTCCACCTGGATTTGAAAGTATGATTTTCACAATTTCCTCCATTAGAATCATATCCCTAGTCTTGAATATCCTTGGAACATCCCTAATCACCACTCTATCCACAACAGCGTTTCTAATGTACTCTGAAATCTTAACTTCACTACTCCAATCCACTATTTCAGGGAATCCAGCCTTCCTCAAGTATTCCATGAAGTATATCTCCATCCTCCTCTGCGAGTATTCCAACCCCCCAATTTGAATCCCCCTCATCTCCAGAAATTCCTTGAAGGTTAGTGGTTTAAGCTCTATTAATGTGAATCTACCTGCAAGTTTCTCCAAAGCCTCTCTGGATAGGAGTGTTGTTGAAGACCCCGAGATTACGAATTTAATTTTTGGGTATAGGTCATAGAACTTCTTCAATGTTGAAGCCCAATCCATGGCATATTGAACTTCATCTAGGAATACGTATACCCTACCAGCCTCTTCAAGGGGCTTCATCAAAACATTCCTCTCATAGAAGCTTAAAACCTCTCTTAAATTGGCATTGGATTCATCGAAGGAGAAGTATAGTAGCCTCCTGGGATCTTCATATGTAAGTATATTCTCAATCAATTGGTATAGTATTGTTGTTTTACCAACCCTCCTCAAACCAGTAATCATCGTTATTCTCCTATCGCTTAAGCTTTCTAAGATGTCTTTGAATGCATGCCTCTTATATTTGGGTGCAAGCTCTTCTCTAACCCTCCCAGTGAACCACCATTCATTGAATCTCTCAACATCTTCCCTTAGCATATTGGTATATTATAATTTACCAATATTTAAGTTTTAGGTATATTTCAATGTACCAATAATTCTAAATATAGTCTATATTTAGGCTAACCTTTATATTCTTCGAATACATCAATCTTCATTGGTGGGGTTTTTGGATTTTAGGCTTCTTAGGGGTTTAGGGGTCTTTGGAGCTTTAATTTCGCTTATAGCATGTTTCCATGCAATTTTAACAGTATTCTCTTCCCTAAATTTATCCTTCCCAATGGGTGTCTTAAGTATTCCAGAACCATTTAAGTCCATTGTGAGTCTCTATGCAACTTTGATGGCTTTCCTAATCATATTCTCCATAGCCTCATTTAAAGTTGGATTATGGTATTCTGGTTTATTCATGTTTGCATCATCCATAATATCCATTATAGCCATAGCTTCACCAACAATTTACGGTTTACCACAATATGATCTACCCCCATTAGCTCTCGGTTTAATATTGTCTCTAGCTTCAGGCTTAATTGTGGTTTTCAAAGCCCCCAAACCATTTATTGGTAAGCCAATATTGACTCCATTGGAGATATCAGTTACAGCTTTATTGAGTGCCCTGCAAGCTTTCTTAACAGCCTTTGTTGGTGCAATATTCCCCTCACCCACAGGTGGATACACGCATATTGGTGATACAATAACCTTCCTAGCCGCATTCCTCTTCGGACCTAAAATTGCAATTCTAACTGGAATAATTGGGAGTCTTGTTGCAGACTTCTACCTAGCTTATCCAAGATGGTATGTTTCCATAATTGCCCATGGAGCTGAGGGATTTATTGCAGGCTTATCTTACCGTAGGAGTCTACCAATCAAGGTAATCCTATCATTAATTGCTGGTTTCTCCATGGCCTTCACATATTTCTACGTTAACATATTCATTAAAGGTTACGCTTTGGCAATGGTATCTTTCATTAGGGACTTCTTCGGTCAAGCCCTAATATCCCTAGTAATAGCGATCTTGATTCATAAGCCCATTGAGAAGGCTTTGAGGGGGATTTTGAAATCCACTTAAATAGCCCTTAACCCCTTCTCTGTTAGTGCGTAGTACTCTCTAATTCTACCCATAACCCTCTCACTCCTACTCTTAACCACATAACCCTCCTCCATGAGCTCCTTTAGATGTTGGTATAGTGTGGGTATTCTAATGTTTAACCCATACCTATCTTTAAGTTCCCTCCAAATCTGGTATCCATACATCTCCCCACCAGAGAGTACTTTCATTATCGTTAGCTTCGTATCCCCAATCCATCCGCCAGCCATATCCCTTATTACTCCACTAATCCCCGGGCTTTCCAATGCCATCATCCTAAGTGTCTTCGTATCCTTCAATCCGCTACCAGTTATTATGCATACCACCTTCGCCCCCCTCTCTATGCTTCCAGCTTTTATGAGCTTCTTCAATCCAGCTATTGTTAGACTTGCAGCTGGCTCTGCAAGTATCCCTTCGTATCTGGCTAGTTCGCTTAAAGCTTTTCTTGCTTCAGATTCATCCACAGCCACTGCGCATCCACCACTATCTTTAATGGCTTTTAAAGCTGCTTTCCCATATTTTGGCTTTTGAACCATTAAATCCCTTATATCAGTCTTCACCTCTAAAGCTTCAACATTTTCCACTCCACTCTCAAATGCTTCCACTATTGGTTTGCATCCCTCTGGTTGTACTCCAATTATCTTTGGCATCTCCCCCCTCAGTAATCCTAGGCTTTTCATTTCGTTTAGTGCTTTATATGTGTGGTATGCTAGTCCACCTTCACCCATTGGTATGATTATGTATTCTGGTGGCTCCCTCAATTGTATAATTATCTCCCATGCAATTGTCTTTTTAGCTTCATTCACTATTGGATCGTAATCAACTATGTTTGTTTTTGGGGTTTGCTCCATGGACTTCTCAATTCTAACTTCAGCTCCATAAGCCACCATTTGATATAGTTTCCCCATATCTATGCTCCTATCCACATGTATCCTAACCTTCAATCCCGATTTGGCTGCATATGCAGCTATGGATGCCCCTAGATTCCCCTTTGAGTATACTGTTATTGAGTTTAAGCCTATGCTCTTCATGAATGATGTGGCTAGGGCTGATGATCTATCAAGATATGAGCCTGTGGGTTCTATGGTTTCATCTTTAAACCATAAATCCACATTCAATTCCAAGCCAAGCGTTGTGCTCCTATGTATATGCGTGTTCCCCTCACCTAAACTTATCATTACACTAGTTTTCGGGAGTATTTCTGAGTATTTCCATATGCCATTGAGTTCAGACTTATACTCAAACTTCCTCGGCAATTTCAATTCGAAGGTTAATCCACATCCACATTTAACGCAAAACTTCATGTTTAAATCATATCCATACACTTCTCCACATCCAGTGCAAATCAACTTCAAATTGCTCCAATCCACAAGTTAATATTCGCGTTCCCACAATAATATTATTTTGGTGTGGAGTATTGCATGTTCATGTTGGATGTTGTGGATTCAGCATTTCAAGGAAGAGGTATTATAGCCTATTCGATGT
>NZ_JANGFQ010000131.1:0-3796 GCF_024707025.1 Candidatus Culexarchaeum yellowstonense | reverse complement strand
CAGAGCTTGGGCCAACAGCCTTAATCCTTGAACCATCAATCACCACAGTAGCCCTATCAATAGGCTTACCACCACTACCATCAATTAGAAATCCATTAACCAATGCCAGAATCATATGGGCACCAAATATACTTAGCATGATAATCTATAGATAAAGGTAACTATTCACCATACAGCCATAATCAAAATCCGTAATTGAAAATATATAAAAGGGTTTATGAAAGTTGGGGGCTATTCTAAACCTATGGGTAATCCATCTCCACGGATATCAGCATATCCAACCTTCAATCTATCCCTAACTTCCACTATGGCTGCAACACCCATTCTTGATGGATAATCAATGATTTTACACTTAAACTTTTTAAGCTCACCGACACTATACCCCCTTTCACATTCAACAACATCACTTCCAAGTTCCCATCTGAAACGTGGAGTTTCGATAGCCAATTGCGGATTTAAACCGTAATCCACAATGCCATTTACTATTTGAGCATGAAGGAGGGGTCTGAAATGTCCTCCTGAAAGGCCCATAGCCATCCACCTTGAACCATAATTTAAAAGTAGGGCTGATAATGTGTGTAGAGGCTTCTTCCTAGGTTCAAGTCTGTTAACGTGATCATCAAGGAATGTGAATGATGACCCACGGGAATTCAATGTAATGTTGTATGTTGGTTCAGTGATGTATGAGCCGAAATTATGGAATACACTTTGAATACATGAAATTAAGTATCCTTTATCATCAGCAATGGCAAAGTATGTTGTATCAGCATCCATGAAGGATGCATGGATAGAGCCACTAATGCTACCGCTCTTCATGGCTTCTATAAATTCTTCAGAGAGCAATTCATCCACATCTTTACGCATAAACCTTGGATCACCAACATACATATCCCTAACAGCATAAGCCTTAATCGCGGCATCCAAAATGTTTTGAACTCTCTCCATGGATAGTATTGGGATGTTCATGAAATTGGAGTATTCAATAAGCTTCAAAATGTGTAGTGTGGTTACCCCTTGAGAGTTTGGAGGCATCTCATATAATTGCCACCCCCTATACCCCACTTTTATTGGCTTCTGAAATTCACTATGATAATACTTTAAATCATCCAAATCCATGGTTCCCCCAAGAGATCTAATGTAATCAACGATCTTCACAGCAATATCCCCCTCATAAAAGCTTCTAGCATCTTCAGCAATCAACTTCAAAGCTTCAGCCAACCCTTTAAAGGATAATATGTCACCTTCATTTGGGAAACCTTCATCAAGCCTATACGTAACCCTAGAACCATAATCCTTAATCAATTCACCACCAAGATTACGTAACGCCCTACAAAACCCCCTATGTGCAGGAAACCCTTCACCAGCAATCCTTATGGATGGCTCAAGAAGCTTACCCCACTCCATAGAGCCAAAAGCCCTCCACAAACCATACAATCCATCAACCATCCCAGGAACAGTAATGGAATGCACACCATGAACAGGCATAGACTCAAAACCCAAACCACGAAGATAATCCACAGTTAAAGCCTTAGGGGAATAACCACTACCATTAATAACATGGACATTACCATTAGGATCACGTAGAATAGCAAAGAAATCCCCACCCAAACCAGAAAGATGAGGCAAAACAACACCTAAAGTGAAAGCTGTAGCCACAGCTGCATCCACAGCATTACCACCAAGCCTCAAAACATTAGCACCAACACTGGAAGCCAATGGACTTTCAGAAGAAACAACACCACGAGTGGAATAAAACGGTGCACGAAAATACATGACAAAAATATATGACAAAACAATATTTAAACGGTACGCAACCCAAAAAGGTTGGAATATTATGGTTTTATGATGGTGGTATCCAAGACATGTGAACTATAAAAGAATGCTTATCATTACCTTCAAACCAACGGTAGTAGCGATGCTCCTTATTACCCCAGTTATGAACTATAACCTCGAGGTATGGGGAATTAATTAACTTGCGAGCTGCAGAGATGCTTGCATTGAAACTAACAATCTTACCACTTGGGAAGCCGAAGATGAAGGATGCGGGAGTCCACTTCCAATAACTCCCATCACCAACTTCAAATTCATCACCTATTTCAAATTCGATTTTAACATCAGGACAATCTTCAGAGATAACGTTATACCTTGATGGAGGCTTACCCCCACACTCACTACAGTTAATACGGTCACCAGCTTTTAGATCATCAAAATCAATGGGGGTCATTATGTAATACTCGTAATCTATGCGCCCCTCTTCTAAGGTAATAAAGTTTGAATCATACCACCTCTCACACTTATATCCCACATGCGCTAAAACTTCAACTGCCCCAGAATTAATTTGCGCAACGTAATCTTTTACACGTGATTTGACTGGAGTATTCCCAGAATTATACCATCCGGTATCGGTTGCTTCCAGCAATGTATAGTAGGGTGCAGAGGTTTCTTGCCATTTATACGTTAAGTCTCTACTGTGGTGGGAGAAGTACATGTAATTTATTAAGGTAATAGTCCATCTTGCCTCTATACCATCTATAGAGTGACATTCACCACATTTAACATAAACATAACATATTGTAAAACTGACTTCACACATATCCTGTGAATAACTACTCTTCAGAGTAGTGAATGCAGACCCCCTCATATGTAATGGAACCGTGACTTCAACACTCTTTATTGGCTGGTCTGGCTCGATTACAACGAACATGCCTCCAGCATAGTGTTCTGTTGCCACATGAACGTAGAGTTTAACAGGCTCATATATCGTTTTACCTGTGGCGGTAGACTTTATGGGTATCCTATTAACTTTAATGATGTATGTGAGGGGAGGAGTAACGGACATACCATACAACTTATCATAAACTATCCTATTGGATAAGCCATACTTATTCTCTTCCCCCGTGAAATCGTGTATAGCGATGAACCAAAGAGGATCTTGAACCAAAGTTCCATTGACCACTGGCTTTACAGTTAACTTTATGAAACCAGTAAGTCTACCTTGAAGTAAATCAAATAGCAATTGGTAAGCAAGTGGTATATCTCCGATTGAAAATCCCAACATGATTGCAGGAGTTACGAATATAGCAACCAACACTACTAGAAGTATACCTGTGAGTATAATTCGATTCCTAGACATACCTACACTACCAATACATTTTCCGGGAAAATATATATATATTGCTGAAAAATGGGAAGTGAAAACGTTTTCACAGGATTAGAACTCCATAATTCTAAATTGATAAGCAATGTATTAGTGAGTGAATAGAGTTAAATTTTAAATTGAATGGTAGGTGTAGGTGAAATGAGGGTTGCAATAGTGTATTATAGTAAGACTGGGAATACGAGGAGGGTTGCTGAAAGGTTGAAGTTTGATCTTTCTAAGCTAAATGTTAGTGTGGATTGTTTTGAGATTAGGGGTGTGCGGGAGTATTCGGATAGAATGTTGCATTTGAATTTGAGGCTAATTCGTGATGTGATGTTTGGAGAGGATGTTAAGATATGTGGGGATGAAGAGTTTAACCCCAATGGATACGATCTAATATTGATAGGTTCACCGATATGGTATAATAGGGTTACACCAGCCATAAGAACTTTCATGAAAAAGTATGCTGGAAAAATTGGGGTTCCAGTTGCATGCTTCACAACTTCAAAATTAAACATTAATTATTCAGATGAATTTAGGAGGCAACTTGAAAGTTTGGGTTATAAGGTTATGGTTAATAAAACTGTGGTCATTGGAAGTGAGGAGTCTGCAGTTAAAGAGTTTATTGAGGCTTTGAAAACGATTTTAAGGTGAAAG
>NZ_JANGFQ010000257.1:0-3812 GCF_024707025.1 Candidatus Culexarchaeum yellowstonense | reverse complement strand
ATAAAACAGTAATCCTCGCTGGAAGCGGAACACTAGCCATGGAAACAAGCACAACAAACTTCATAAAAAGCGGAGACAAAATACTTGTGGTATCCAATGGATACTTTGGAGATCGAATGATAGAACTACTATCAAGATACCCAGTTAAAGTGGATATCCTTAAAGTAAATGAACTGGGAAGCAGAGTGGAAGCTGAAAAGATAATGGAGAAGCTAGATGAAGAGAAATACAGCCTAATAACAGTAACCCATGTGGATACAAGCACAGGGGTAAAACAGGAATTGAAAAGCCTTGGAGAAGAAGTGAAGAAACATCATGACGAAACGCTACTAGTGGTGGATGGAGTATGTAGCGTGGCTGGAGAAGAATTATACATGAAGGATTGGGGAATAGACGTACTCTTCACTGGAAGCCAAAAAGCATTGGGGGTACCTCCTGGATTAGCCATAATATGGCTATCGCCAAAAGCATTGGAAAAACTTAAAGAAACAAAATCCACCCTTACACCATACTACATGGATTTAAATAGATGGATAAAGGTTATGGAAGCTCATGAAGAACTTAAACCAGCATACTTCGCTACACCAGCAGTAAATCTAATAATGGCATTAAATAAGAGCTTAAAACTAATATTAGATGAAGGTATGGAGAAGAGGTTTAGGAGGCATAAAACACTTTCAAAAGCGTTCAGAGCAGGCATTAGAGGCATAGGCTTAAATGTTATGGCGAAAAATGAGGATTACGCTGCATCAACAGTAACAGCCATATACTTACCACAAAACATAGAAGTACAACAATTCCTAGCGGAAATGCAAAAGAGGAATGTAATAGTGGCTGGAGGATTATACCCAAACATAAAGTACTTCAGAGTTGGACATATGGGGCCAGTCAACGCCAACGACATACTAGCCACAATAGGGGCAATAGAGAGAAGCCTACATAAACTCGGTACACCAATAGAACTTGGAAAGGGATTAACCGAAGCACAAAAAATACTGACGAAAGAAGACATGTGAAAATCACAATAGTTATATATTTTACTCAACCATATACTCTTTGATGGTAGGTTATGAACGGAACATGTTATAAATGTTCAAAATATCTGCCACACCCAATATTCCCATATATTGGGAAATGCGAAGAACTAGACATTATGACTTTGGGAACTAGAGAACCTTGTCAAAAATACGTTGAGCAAAGGATAGAAGATGTAAAGGGAATATTTGAAGCTGGTGGCATAATGTACTGTCCAATATGCAAAGAGCCCATTTACACTTTTGAGGAATATTTGAAACATAAAGAGCATAAACCATCAAGAAACTTCCTAATAGATGAAACCATAATAGAAGAGACTTACCCAGGATGATGAAATATGGAGGAAAGGGATGAGATAAATATAATACTCGGAGGACCACAAGGCTCTGGATTGGAAACCATATCACAAATAATGACCACAGCATTTGTTAAACTGGGATATGGAGTGATATCAGACCGTGAATACCATTCCAACATAATTGGTAGGCACAGTTACATACATATGAAAGTATCTTCACAAGAAGAACCCATATCCCTCGAATACCCAGTACAAATAATAGCTTCAATGGATGCTGAAACAATATTCACACATCAAAACGATTTAGCCCCGGATGGAATACTAATATATGATACAGGAGTTTTGAAAGTAAAATTAGAAGATGTAAAAAGCATGGAAGAAGAAGTCAAAAGAAGATTGAAGAATATAACCATAGAAGAACTAATCAACAATTTAAATTGTAGAAAACTGGGAATAAACTTTAAACAAATATTGTCAAATCTAACAGAAAAATACAGTATACCAGCAACTCAAGTTTCAAGATACATAAGTGCAATAATAGTTGGAGCAATAGCTAAAATACTTAGAATAAATGAGAAGGCATTAACCTACGCATTAAACGTTAGATTTGAAGGGAGAGAATCACTTGTAAAAACAAATATGCACGTAATAAAAATGATCGACGAAATTGTGGGAGAAGAATACGAAATTAAATTAAAGAAGCCCAAACCTAGACATAAAGAGTACATGGTTGTAAGTGGAAACGATATTGTTGGAATTGCCAAAATAATTGGGGGAGTAAGATATCAAAGCTACTATCCAATAACACCTGCAGCAGATGAAAGCTTATTCATAGAATCATATGAAAGGATAACCATGGAAAACGGTGATGAAATAGGGATTTGCGTATTGCAAACCGAAGATGAAATAGCAGCAATATCATCAGTAATAGGAGCCTCCCTAGCTGGTGCTAGAAGCACCACAACCACAAGTGGACCTGGATTCAGTTTAATGGTGGAAGCATTGGGATGGGCTGGAAATAATGAAACACCCATATTGATAACATACTATCAAAGAGGAGCACCAAGCACAGGATTACCAACAAGAGGAGGGCAAGCAGACCTCTTATTCACGTTATCAGCATCACATGGAGAATTTCCAAGAATAGTATTAACCTCAGGGGATCATATAGAAGCATTCTATGACACCATAGAAGCATTAAACTTAGCAGAAAAATACCAAGTTCCAGTAATACACCTGCTAGACAAATTCATAGCCAACACAATAGCTTCAATACCAATACCAAACATAGATGAAATAAAAATCGATAGAGGTAATATTGTGCATGAAGAGGGGGATTATAAGAGATTCGACCTTAATAACATAATATCCCCAAGAGCATACATTGGCAGCAAAGCAATATCATGGTATACTGGAGATGAACATAACGAAGAAGGGCATATAACAGAAGATCCAGTAACAAGAGCAAAAATGTATGAGAAGAGAATGAATAAAATGAAGCTGATAGAAACAGAAACTCCACAAAAATTAAAATACACATACTTAGATGAAGGGAAGGATTGTCTGCTTATAAGTTGGGGCTCAACCAAGGGGGTTTGCATAGACGCTTTAAAAACATTAAGAAATATCTACGGAATCAATGGATCACACTTAAACATAAAGATGTTTTCACCATTCCCCTCAAGGGAAATATCCCAAATAATATCGAAATATGAAATAGACAAAATCATAATGGTGGAAAACAACTACCTATCACAAGCATCAATGGTGATTTCAATGCACACTGGAAAAATTATTGAAAACAGGATACTGAAATACACTGGCAGACCAATATACAAAGATGAACTGGTGAAAGCAATTAGAAACATATTAAGTGGAAAAAGTAAAAGGGAGGTGTTAATGAGTGGGGCATGAATATAGAACAGAACTATGGGTAGACTGGTGCCCAGGATGCGGAAACTATGGGATATTAGCAGCATTAACACAAGCACTAAAAGAATTAAATGCAAACCCACAAAACACGGTCATAGTTTCAGGAATAGGATGCTCAGGGAAAATTCCACATTACGTAAATGTAAATGGAGTACACACATTACATGGAAGAGCAATACCATTCGCCACCGGAATAAAACTTGCCAATCCAAGCTTAACAGTAATAGTAAATGGAGGTGACGGCGACCTACTTGGAATAGGAGCTGGACATCTAGTAGCTTTGGGAAGGAGGAACATAGATATAAAAGTGCTACTACACAACAATGGAGTATACGGATTGACAAAAGGTCAAGCTTCACCAACACTACCAATTAGAATAAAGACAAAAGCGTTAACGAGAGAAAACATCCATGAAAGCATAAACCCAATAACACTGGCATTATCATCAGGATACACGTTTATTGCAAGATCATACGCAATGGACATAAAACACTTAAAACAAACAATAATATCAGCCATAAACCATAAAGGCGCAGCACTAATAGAC
>NZ_JANGFQ010000240.1:0-3837 GCF_024707025.1 Candidatus Culexarchaeum yellowstonense | reverse complement strand
TACGATGAAGAGTTAACCAAGAAACTTTGGGAGGTGGTTAAAAGGCATGATGAAGAATGAGGAAACAAAAATGTGGATAACGGAAATCTATGTTGGATGGATGAAGGAAGACGAACTATCCAAACTTGTCGAAGCATTAAAGTATTGTAAGGAGCATGATAAGGACGGAGACTTCAACTACAAGTTTGAGGGGGAAACACTACTCATACTCAGCCCAACAAAGGATAAAGCTCATAGAAGGGGGATGTATTTTCATAAGAGATTCAATGTTTATTATGAAGTGAAGCAAATAAGTTTATAGGGGGTTGAAAATGGCTCAAGAATTTGTTTCTGAGTTAGAGAAGATTATGCCTGCAATTGAACTCAACTTCCCTTCAAGCCCAGCCTTCGGTCCATACAGGAAGATTATGCCTCCAGAGAGCGTTCAGCATCCAGCGAAATTCAATGTCTATCTGGTTGAATTTCTAATAAAGAACTTCACTAGGGAGGGGGAAATAGTTCTCGATTGCATGGCAGGGTGTTATGATGAGGAAACAGAAGTTTTAACAAGAGCCGGTTGGAAGAGGTTTAGTGAGATAACGTTTTCTGATGAAATAGCTACACTCAACCCCGCCACATGGTGTTTAGAATATCAAAAACCCTTGGGGATTATAAAAGCCCACTATAAAGGTAAGATGTATAAGGTGCGGACAAAAGAAATAGACCTCCTCGTAACGCCAAATCACAACATGTTTGTGGCCTTTAGAAGTTCTCTGAAACCGAAACAGGAATGGAAGTTCTCACTAGTTCCGGCAAGAGACATATTTGGCAAATATGTAATCTATGCAAGAGACTTCGTCTGGAACGGTATTAGGAACGAAGAATACATAACACTTCCCAGTCTGACGAGCAATAATCAGTTTAAATATCCTGAAGTAAAGATTCCAATAGATACCTTCCTCCGTTTTCTGGGGTACTACCTAGCTGAAGGTTTCACGTTTATTTCCAATCACATATATCGCGTAACAATAGCAACGAATTTTAAAGATAAATATCATGAGAAAATTGTAAGGGCTGTTGAAGAACTCGCTAAGTATCTAGGAAGAAAAATTAGATTGGACAAGAATGGTCGTATAACCTTTTCTGATAAGCGTCTCGCACTCTATTTGTCGAAATTAGGTAACGTTTACACTAAACACATCCCCAGAAACATCTTAGAACTACCTCCCGACAAGCTGAGGGTGCTTTTAGAGGCCCTAGTTGAAGGTGACGGTTGTAAGAAGGGAGAGGGAAGAATGGAATTTTACACAGTTAATTCAAAGCTGGCTGATGATGTTCAAGAGCTTGCCTTAAAATGTGGTTATGTAGCGGTTAAAATAAACTTGAAGCCTAAAAAAGGCGTCTTCATTGACGGTAGAGAGTTGAACGGCAAACCCTCTTTTGCCGTAAGCATCACTACGAGGTGTAAACGACCCCGCGTATATATCAAAAGGAATCTATGGGATGCAAATAAACGTTGCATAAATACAAGTTGTGTTGAAGAATGGGTGAATTATGATGGTATGATATACTGTACTGAAGTGCCTAACCACATTATGTTGGTTAGAAGAAATGGCAAAGTAGTGTGGTGCGGTAATACGGGCATTCTAGGGGTTATAGCTGCCCTTCACGGTAGAAATGCAATTCAAGTGGAGCTGGAGAGACGCTTCTATGACTGGATGGAGAAGGCTAGGGAGAACGTTGAAAAGCTTCCCACACTTTCAAGGAAGGGTTGGATCGTGAATATATGTGGAGACGCTAGGAAACTAAGTGAACTTTTAAGTCAAACTCAACCATCCACAATAATTACGAGTCCACCATATCTCACTGATAACGTTAAGAGGAATAGTGAAGAGTTTTGGAGGAGGGTTCATGAGCTTGGCAAGAGGTGGGGTTCGAAGCCTCCAGCAGGAACTGAGGAGAAGCAGATGAAAAGTGAGAGTAACATTGGAAACCTACCCCTAGGAAAAATAGATGTAGTGCTTACATCACCACCATTCACTAACACTGCAACTGAAAACCCAAATGTTGTTGAGCTTCAGAAGAAAGGATGGGTTAAGGGTGGAGACATGGCTAAATTTCTACCGTCAAACCTAAGTAAAGAGAACATTGGAAATCTCCCATTTGGAAACATTGAAACAGTTATTAAGGGCTTGATGACTAGGGATGGTAAGCCAACATATCTGAGTGAAATGTTCAAAGTCTACCTGGAATGCTTCAAGGTTTTGAAGCCTAATGGCTTGATGATCGTGGTTGTGAAGCCTTTTATTCGTGGGAAGAAGCCAATAGACCTACCCTACCATACATATATCCTCTTATCTCATTGTGGATTCGTCTTGGAGAAGCTGTATAAACTTAGGTTGAGGCAACAATCCTTTTGGAGAATATTATACCATCGCAAGCATCCAGAAGTACCAATAATAGCCCATGAATGGATCCTAGTATGCAGAAAACCTTCAACTTGAATGAGTTAGAAATATATTTTTCCACTTTGTTAGATTGTTTTGGTGGGTGGTTTGACTGAGCTTTGGGGTATAGCTTACAGTTTGTCCCCTCTTATTGAGCGTAGGTATAATGATATTATAATAGATTCGGTGAAAACGGAGGAATATGTTAAGAAGATTATAGAGAAGAAGTTTAAGGGGAGCAGGACGGATTTTGAGATGGAACTTAGGCGTGAGCAAGAGTGGTATGGGCGGCCTCGTGAGTTGATGATAAGAGTTTGGATAAGGGATATTGTTAAGGGTGAAGTTGAAGAAGAATACTTTAAGTTCATAGGGCGTGAAAAGGAGTGGGATACGAGGAAATACGTTGATAAAATTCTTACTTATCTACGTGAAAACAAGCTTCCATACATTCTAAAGGTCTTCAAGAATATTTCGGATATTAAGTTCGTGGAGGATGAGCTAAAAGCTACTGCCAGTCGAATTAAAAAGTTTCCAGAAGGAGAGTATAGAGTAGTAGTTTTTGCAATTCCAGATCATGAGGAAGATCCACCTGAAGAATCAAGCAATGACTACCTCTATCTAGCCATTGGCTTAGCCTCCGCAGGTATGCCCATACTGTTTAGGCTTATCAGTAAAGCCTTTAAACATTAGCCAGCTATAACCATATTTTGCATTGAATATTGGTGGTCTATTTTCTACTTGACATCATGTTTTAATTTTTCTGTGTAGTAGTAAGCTTTAAATATTAGTATTGCTTTAAGTATATGGTGAGGTGGAATGTTTGAAGGTTAAGGTTGAATTGACTGGCTATATAACTCTTGAGCAATATAATTCCAGCATTGGAAGACGTGAAAGGTTTGAGCCGATTACAGTGAAGCTTTCAGAGGTTGAAGTTGAGGTTCCAGATGAGCTTGTGAATGTGTTGAAGGTTATACCGAACTCAAGTTTAAGAGTTAGGGTTGAAGGTGAAAGGATATTGGAGGTGGAGAGGCAATGAGCGAGAAAGGTGTAGAGCAACTTAACTTCTTCGATAACGTTTACAGTATTGGCGAAGATGCGAGGAAGGTGTTGAAGATACTGCGTGAGAAGGGTGTAACTGAGAGGGAGATAATGAACTTCGTAATAGCCATGAATGCATACTACCGCTTCAAGGATACAGTGCTTCAAGATGAAATCATCAACCTTTCAAATCAAATTGGAAGCTTCCTATACCAATTGAAAATTCGAGGGGGGATGGGTAAAAATGGGTGAGGAGGCTAAGTCTCTTTTGGAGTTGAAGGTTAGAAGGGAGGATTATGACGTCATAATTGAGGATGAAGGCTTCTTCCTCCGCCTGCATCCAGTACCTGTCTTTGGAGCTGATGGTAGCATA
>NZ_JANGFQ010000106.1:0-3840 GCF_024707025.1 Candidatus Culexarchaeum yellowstonense | reverse complement strand
TGTGGTTTCCCTCTTCCTAGAGGTTCGTATGGTGCTATGCTGGATCCATCCGTTCCAACCATTGTGTATGGGCTTTTCAATGCTTCCAACATATCCTCTTCCCTCATCATGTGTAGTATTATTTGCACTCTCCCCTCCTCCTCTATTATTAGGTCGAATGCTTGATCGTATGGGTCTTTCCCATTCATTTTAGCTATTTCACTTATGCTTAATCCCTCGTATTGCTTATTCTTTTCACAGGATGCCACCACTATCTTATCCCATCCTGCTAGGTTTGCGAGGTTCTCCCATCCCTCAGTGCTCGTTTCTATATCCCTCCTTATCTTAGCTCTTTGCTCAGGATCTTTTAGCCTCTTAATCATCTCCTCTATTCCGCCTACATGGGCCCATGGTGGTATGCAAGCAGTTAAACTTGTGCTTCCAGCGGTGTATGGGTAGAAGTCTGCTGTTACATCCACACCTTCCCATCTTGCTTCTTCAATTCTTTTCAGTGCTTCCACAATTTTACCCCAATTCCTAACTCCAGCTGATTTTAAATGTGAAATTTCCACTCTAATATTTGCTTCTCTCCCTATCCTTATTGCTTCCATTATGGCTTCCATGAGTTTATCCGCTTCACTCCTTATGTGTGAGGAGTATATTCCACCATACTTTGCAGCTACTTTTGCAAGTTCAATTATTTCTTCAGTTTTAGCGTAGCTTCCAGGGGTGTATATGAGTCCTGTGGATAGTCCGAAGGCTCCATCCTTCATGCATTGCTCCAGCAATTTCTTCATTTCCTCAATTTCCTCCATGGTTGGCTCCCTATTTTCATATCCCATTACATTAACTCTTAATGTTCCATGTCCTATTAGTGGGGCAACGTTTAATGCAATTCCATTTTTCATGAGCTTCTCCTTATACTCCCTATATGTTGACCAATCCCATGTTATGTACTGTGCAAGTTCACCGAGTCTCCTCTTAAATTCACTTAGCCTTTTTGGTAGTATTGGTGCCATGCTTGAACCGCAATTACCTATGACTTCCAATGTAACCCCCTGTCTAATTTTGCTTTCAGCTTTAGGATTTATTAGTAGGTATGCGTCTGAGTGGCTGTGCATATCTATGAATCCTGGTGCCACCATTAACCCTTCGGCGTTTATCACATGTTCTCCACTCTTAAATCTCCCCTTCCTCTTGATTTCCACTATCTTGCCATTTCTTATGGCTATGCTTCCATAGTACCATGGGCTTCCAGTTCCATCAACTATCTTTGCATTATTTATTATTATGTCGTACATTTGATCACCATTGATATGTATCAATTCATTCCTTATATTACTCTTTCTAATGGGATTTGGGGTTGATTATGCTTAAATAGTTTTGAGCGACATTACATTATAATTGATGATTTTGTATGGCCGGTTTGAAGGCTGATCTCGTATTGGTTAATGGTAAGATATACTCCTTTGATGAGGAGGGTAGGGTTTTTGAGGCTTTAGCTGTTAAGGATGGCAAGATAGTCTTCTTGGGATCTTCTAGGGATGTTAAGGATTTCATTGGCGATAAAACTTTGACTATTGATTTGAAGGGGAAACCTGTCTTTCCCGGTTTTATTGATACGCATATACATTTCATTGGGGTTGGGCTTTCGCTTATGATGTTAGATTTGAGGGATGTTAAATCCATAGGTGAATTTAAGAGTATGGTTAAGAGGTATGCTGAGGGTCTGGAGCCTGGGAAGTGGATTCTTGGTAGAGGTTGGGATCAAGATAAGTTTTATGAGAAGAGGTATCCAAATAGGTGGGATTTAGATGAAGTTGCACCCAAAAATCCAGTCTTCCTTAGGAGGGTTTGCGGTCATATTGCAGTAGCCAATTCCATGGCTTTAAGGATTGCTGGAATTGATAAGTCTACCCCCGATCCTGAAGGTGGGAGGATTGATAGGGATGAGAGTGGTGAACCCACGGGGATACTTAGGGAGTCTGCCATGAGGCTTGTTTGGTCTAAGATTCCACAACCATCCCTCGATGATTATGTTAAGGCTGTGGAGCTTGCATGTAATGAAGCCTTATCCCATGGGATAACAACAGTACATTTTGTTTCAGCAATTCCAGAGGAGATTGAAGCTTTACAAGTTGCTAGGAGTTTGGGGAAGCTTAAGGTTAGAGTTTGCCTATACATTTCAGCTGAGCATTTAGATGAATTGCTGAGTTTAAGGTTGAAGAGGGGGTTTGGTGATGATTTCATAAAGATTAATGGCATTAAAGTTTTGATTGATGGTTCTCTTGGAGCTAGAACTGCAGCTTTGAGATCACCATACAATGATGATCCAAGTAGTATGGGTATTTTGACAATGCCCATTGAAAGGTTTAGGGATATTGTGCCTAAAGCTCATGATGGTGGATTGCAAGTTGCAGTTCATGCCATTGGCGATAGAGCTGTGGAATTGGCTTTAAAAGTTTTCAGTGAAGTTCTTTCAAAGAATCCGAAGGTTGATCATAGGCATAGGATTGAACATGCATCAATAATGTCTCCAGAACTAATTAAATTGATGAGCGATCTAGGTGTATGTGCATCCATTCAGCCTAGATTCATAATATCAGATTTCTGGGCTGTGGATAGGGTTGGACCTAATAGAGCTAAGTGGGTTTACCCATTTAAGAGCATGATGAAAGCTGGTGTCAAAATTGCTGGTGGATCAGATTGCCCAGTAGATCCACTAGACCCATTATATCAAATATATTCCGCTGTGAGTAGGGGGAGGTATGATGGCATAGAACTGTACAAGTACACATATGATGAATGTCTAACCCCGGTGGAGGCAGTATCCCTATTCACGAGGAATGCTGCTTACATCGGGTTTGAAGAGAAGGTTAAGGGGTCTCTTGAAGTTGGGAAATATGCTGATATGGTTGTCCTATCGGAAGACCCATTATCCATAGATGAGAGTAGGATAAAGGATGTCAAGGTTTTAATGACCATAGTTAATGGGGGAATCGTATACAAGTCTAATTTGGAAAGCTTTTAAAGTTAAGTTAATGAGTAAAGTTTGGTGAAGGATTTGACTGAAATTGATGTCCCGAAAATAATAGTTACACCTCCAGGACCTAATGCCAAGAAGATTGTAGAGGAAGATGAGAAGTTTCTAATGCAATCCTTTGTACGCTGGTATCCATTGGTTTTGAAGGAGGCTAAGGGTTGCATATTAACCGATGTTGATGGGAACAAGTATATTGATTTGAATGCTGGTATAGCAGTTACCTCTGTGGGTCATTGTCATCCAAAGGTTGTGGAGGCAATTAAGAGGCAAGCTGAGAAATACCTTCACTACTCATTAACAGACTTCTGGTATGATGTTGCTGTGGAATTGGCTAAGAAACTCTGCAGAATAACTCCTGGAAACTTTGAGAAGCGTGTATTCTTCTGTAATAGTGGTGCTGAAGCTGTTGAAGGTGCAATGAAGGTTGCTAGAGGATACTTTAAAGGTTCAAGGCCATATGTGATGGCATATATAGGGGCGTTTCATGGTAGATTGTTTGGAAGCGTCACTCTAACGTCCAGTAAGCCTGTTCAGCGTAAGTGGTTTTCACCCCTACTCCCAGGCGTTGAGCACGTTCCATACCCATATTGTTATAGGTGCCCATGGAAACAGAATTACCCTGAATGTGGATATTGGTGTGTAGACTTCATAGATGAATACTACTTTAAGAAGTTTGTTCCACCAGATGAAACCAGTTGCATAGTTTTTGAACCGATACAGGGTGAGGGCGGCTACATAGTTCCACCACCAGAATATTGGTCTAGGATTAGGAAGTTATGTGACAATTACGGTATACTAATGGTTTCAGATGAAGTTCA
>NZ_JANGFQ010000172.1:0-3853 GCF_024707025.1 Candidatus Culexarchaeum yellowstonense | reverse complement strand
AGAGCTCTTAGTGCATGGACTATATTCCTAATGTATCTCATGGCTATTCTCGGTTTACTCCCACCAATAACTGCTCATCCAAGCTTCCAATGGCTTTATTCAACGACTGTTGCTGCATTGGATCCAACAGTTTACTCCATACTTGCATTCTACATTACCTCAGCATCCTATAGGGCTTTTAGAGCTAGGAATCTTGAAACAACAATATTCTTAATCGCTGGCATCATCGTTATACTTTACAATGCACCTATAGGTGGCTACTTGCATCCAGGTATTGTGACTTTGGGTTCGTGGGCTATGAACGTCCCAATAGTTGCTGGTCAGAGGGCTATAATGGTTGGTGCAGCTATAGGTGCTTTAGCACTTGCGATCAGAACTTTCACTGGTAGGGAGAGTGCTTGGCTTAGGGCTGGGGGTGGGGGGTGAAATTATGGCGAAAGAGTTTGATCCAAGGTGGATGTACCTTTTGCTCTTCATAGTCGTGGGCGCTCCACTTATTAGACCACTAGGTTTGCCGCTACCAATAACTGCTCCCGTACTAGCCTTATACAATAAGATAGAATCTTTACCTCCCGGTAGTGTTGTCCTGTTTGAGTATGGTGTTGGTGCAGCCAGCTGGCCTGAGCATGGCCCCTCAAATATTGCCGTCCTAAAGCATCTGTTAAGTAAGAATGTTAAGATAATCCTCATATCACTTTACACAGCTGAAGGGCCAACCTTATTTGCCACTAAGATTAAGCCTGCTATAGCAAGCTACTTGGAGAAGAAGACTTATGGTGTTGATTACGTTGATTTTGGGTATGTGACTGGATATGAGACTGCTATGGCAGCTATAGCCGAAGATATGCATAAGGCATTGCCGAAGGATGTTTATGGTACACCAGTTGATCAGATTCCATTGATGAAGAATGTTAGGAGTGCAAGGGATTTGGCCTTAGTTATTGCCACAGGTTACTGTGAGCCTTATATCAGGCAATTTTACACTCCATATGGTGTTCCGGTGGCTATTATGACTTGGGGTATGAATGCCCCTGGATACATGCCATACATAAGTGCTGGGCAGTTGTGTGGTATGGTGGCTGGTATTAGGGCTGCAGCGGAATATGAAATCTTAATTAAGAGTCCTGGTGAAGCTTCAGCTTCCTCAGATGCTCTCTCACTTTCACACCTCTTCGTCACAATATTGATCGTTATAGGGAATATTCAGTACTATCTAACTAGGAGGAGGGGTGGTAGATGATGGATTTTGCTGAATTTGCTTCACTAATTTCAGGTTTAATTGCAGCGGCATTGACATTGATGATTTACAGCTTACTTTATAGGGAGAGCATATTGTATAGGATTGCTGAACACACCTTTGTTGGAATATATGCTGGTTATGGTGTTGCTTATGCTGTAAAGAATATTATGGATCAAGGTGTCAGCAGGGTTTCTGCTGGAAACTATTGGTTTATTATACCGATGATCCTTGGAATAATGTTGTTCACTAGGTTCACGGTTAAGCAGGCTTGGATTAGCAGGTATTCTATGGCTGTAATGGTTGGTGTAGGTACTGGTGTTTCCGTTAGAGCTTTGATTGAAGCTCAGATTGTTAGGCAGATTAAAGCCAGTGTAATTTCATTGTATGGTGGACCCTTCACCGTAATTGACAATTTGATTATAGTCCTTGGATTCATATGCGCCTTCCTCTACTTCTTCTTCACCGATATAAGTGCTCTTAGGAGACCTATGAGTTACATTGCTAAGGCTGGCAGATATGTGTTGATGTTTACTTTTGGTGGAGCTTTTGGTGGGACTGTCTTAAGTAGGATGACTCTATTTACTGGTAGAATGCAATACCTACTATCATATCCAGCGTACTATATGATTCCAGTGTTTGTGGCCATAATATGTGCTATGATATACTATGATTTGAGGAAGAAGAAAGCGTAACCTCAAATATTTCCCATTTTTTTAACTTTAATTTTTAGGTGTTGATTATGATGGATTTGAGTTTCGATTTTGGTGATAAATATCATAAATTTAATGGTTATCTTTTTGCTTTTAGAATTTTCACTCTTGATAACATTTATGGCGTGGATTTTGATAAAGCTGAAGTGGCTTCTGATAGTAGCTTCCTAAGATTAGTGGCTAATAGATTCTTTTATGCTGGTGGTAGGGGGAAGGTTCCAGGCTTATTTGAAGCCGTATTGCGTAGATTTCCTGATGATCATGTTGAAATCTCATGTAAAGCCCTCTTTGAATCAACCCTCCAAGTTAGTGATCGTGATTTGAAATTTGAAGAGTGGAAGATTAAGGGTGTTGGTATTCTAATTAAGGGTTTAAATGTTGATAGATACATGACGGGTTCCTTCACGTTTGAGAATTATAATCCAGAGCAAGGTGTAATATTGAATTATCCTAGGATTTGGACTAGTTATAATCGTAGTTTACCTACACCATTAATGGTCGTTCATGTCAGGGATGCGGATAAATACTTCTATTCTCTGAGTATGGATGAGGAGTTAAGACCTAAGAGGTTTGCTATTCGCAGTGACTTCAATGGTGATACTGTGATAGAATTGTATCATGAGGAAAAGGCCACTATGTTTTCAAATAGCATAAATGTTCCCACTTTTAGGGTTGGATTCTGTAAGGATCCGTGGGAGCCTCTAACTGTCAGAATGAATTTTATGGAGGAGAAGTGGGGTCTTAAATCTTGGGAAGATAGGGATGATGTTCCATATTGGATGAGGAGAGTTTCCCTAGTGGTTAATATGCATGGTAAGCATTGGACTGGATACATATTCAACACATTCAATGACATGATTAAAGTTTTGGAGTGGATTTCCAAGCGTATTGAAGGCTATAGGGTTTTAGTCTTTCTACCTGGATTTAATGGTAGATACTACTATGATTACCCAATTTACGATCCAGACCCGGATCTAGGTGGTGTTGAGGGGTTTAGAAATCTCGTGAACACAGCACATGAGCTTGGGATGCATGTGGTTCCAATGTATGGTGCTGTGGCTGCAGGTTTCAGATGGGTTAGAATGCTCAATTTGGAGGATGCCATTTTTAGGGATAAATATGATTTAAGTGTAGTTCCACCAAATTGGGTTGATTGGGATGCTGATAGGGAGAGGGATGACATATGGATTCCATTGAATCTTGGCAATAGGAAGTTTCTTGATCACCTTTACAATTCCATATGTAAAATAACTGATGAATTTATGGTTGATGGCGCTTTCCTAGATATACCCCACTTATACGTTAACGATCATAGGTATGATATGTATGAGGGATTAAGAAGATTGGTAATTGATTTGAAACGCAAGTATGGCAGGAATTTCCTAATTTTCGGAGAAGCATACTACGATGCATTATTCCCCCTAATTCCATTCTACCATGTACCTTTCCCGAAAAACTATTCAGAATTCTTCCATAAGTATATCAGAACAGCCTATCATCTTTCACATCCAGCTCCAGGTAGGGGTAGTACTGGAGTTCATGAGCAGGGGCGTCAAAAATTCTTTATACCAAATCCAGAGGATAAGGTTGTACCAACATTATGTGTGGTGGAGGATACCATAGAAAAATATGGTGATGATGTGGAGAAGGTTATAGAGGCTGCAAAAATTTATGCTAAAATAAATAATTTACCATGATTGTGTCATTGAAATCCTGGCTTCCTGACGTTTACAACCTCTTTATTTACTAGGTTTGGTGGTACTCTTCCCTGATGGAATGCTATTAGATTTTCCGCAACTATTTCTGCCATTGCATGTCTAGCTTCATATGTTGCGCTTCCAATATGTGGCACTATTACGGCATTTTTAAATGCTGTTAATGGATGGTTTGGTGGTAGTGGTTC
>NZ_JANGFQ010000237.1:0-3967 GCF_024707025.1 Candidatus Culexarchaeum yellowstonense | reverse complement strand
CCCTCCTCCAATCTATCAAGCCTCTTCAAAATCTCGGATAAACCTAAATAGCCAGCAACAGCATACCTAAACTCCAAATCCCTATCCAAAAGTTTAAGGAACTCTTCCTTCAACTTATCCATTCATGGATCCCAAAATATTAGGGGTGAAATTCAGATATATAAGCATGCTTTAAGTGTAGTTCCAGCCACTTTTAATCGTATAAACCCCTGAAATTTAAAGCGCTCTGTAATTAGATCTCTTCATCATAATATGATTATTCCTTCAATAGTTCGTAGTAATCAACGAGAAATAGATCAATTATTGCACATATGGTAAACCAACCAATTATCACAAGGCTTCCGAGAAAGCTTCTGAAATCCAAGGGTAGAATATGGAAGATTATGCTTGCTAGAAATAATCCGCTTGCCAGATTTAATAAACCCCACGCCCATGGAACTTCAGACCTCAATCCTTTGAGATACATAAAGCCAATACTCAATATCCATAAGCAATCTAGAAGGCATAGAGCCATTAAAAGAATCAAAAACTTCAAAATATTTTCATAGCAATAGCATCCTAAAAGTATGAGAATTAAGGATTCGATGAAAATCACTGTGAAATCGAATAGCCAAATATATGAAGAAACATTCGCTTTCTCCAACCTCCTTATGTGGAGGAGGTTTCCAATAGTGAACCTCAATAACGTGACGAAGAACATGAAGGGATAACCAAAAGTTTCAATTGGGAGGAATCCTTGAAGATCTAATATTTCCTTCACGTTTTTAACCCCATAATCCGCAGCCAATGAAGATAGAGCTGTAATCCAAAAATAAGAGATGAGAGACCTCCTCCTACCCTCCACACCCCTCCTAACACTCCTCCTCTCAGAAGTCAAAGATAACCCTCCATCAATTTTGAATTGAAAAACGTAAAAAGCTAATCCAAATAAACCCAAGAAGCATAGAAGCTGCAGAAAAGCTGAAAACAATGGGATAGGTGAATGAAAACACACTCACACACTCCACAACGTTAACCAATAATGCTCTTAACATAGAAATTTAAAACATTTTTGAATCGAAAGAAATATTCAAAACATCTCACCACCAACCTTTAAACTTCTAAAAGTAGAAGGACCATATAAATCCACAGTTGTTAGAGTAATTTTATTTTAAAAGTGCATTTAGATGCACCAGTAGCCAAACTCTCAATTAATTCAGCTTTAACCCTTCTCTTGGTTACTGTGCTAAACATGTATGAAAGCCAATTGGTGAAGCATGCTGAGCAAAGCCTAGAAGACAAACCAGCAACACCCATTTCAACAAGTGGGCATTCACATCGCTCAGATTTAAACTCATATATAATGGTGTCTTCATCCACCCTATAGCAACCACTACTCGGGCTACTACCCAACAATCTAATTAGAGAATCCAAATCTTGACCACTCAAATCATAACCATAAACTTCCAAGAAAACTTTACAACACTCCTCACCAGCTTTCCTCAAAACCCTCTTAGCAGTTTCCTCATCCACCTCACTTAAACCAGCCACCACACCCATAACCCATCTCCGCAAAAACTCCCCGCATTTACCAGCATATTTCAAGGAATCAGCATAAGTACATGTTGAAGGCAAAAGCTCCTTCCCACCCATTTAAACTCACACCCGAACAGCATTATCGAAAAATCCATCATTTAAACCTAACCAAAATCAAGACCATAGGAAGATTTAATTGTTGAGGAAATGTGAAAATGAATGATGAAAATTGTTGAAGTGGTATTATTGGGTTGGCGTAATATTATTCTTCGTTCTGGGAGTGACTACCCTGATACCTGCACCTGCAAGTAAACCCTCCTTCTTAGGCTACTACGCCCACTGCTCCTTCACACCCATAAGCACAATAATCTGCTGGGTAATAGCTGGAGCAATATACTGGCTTGGTAAACGGGGATAGAACACTAAATTCACAAATTCCACTTTAAAGGTCCCTCATGATTTGAGGATTGTTGAGCACTTCTGGTTAGGTTTTGGAATAGTATTTCGGTTATGAACCAGTATTTGTAGAGTTTCCCGTTCCAGTTCCTTGTAGTTTGGGAATTCCATGCCCACTGTCTGCCAGAATTTACGGTTATGCCCCTTAAACTTCAGGTGGGTTAATTCATGGAATACCACATACTTCACCATATGCTCTGGTAGGCATACCAGTTTAAGGTTTAGGGTTATGTTACCCTTACTTGAACAGCTCCCCCACTTAGTCTTCTGCCTCCATATAAGCACCCTATTAGGCTTAAACTCAAACCTTAAGGAGTAATCTCCAACTATTGATTCAACCTTCAACTTCAAAAGCCATTTAAGTTGACGGAAAACCTTCAAACAGACTTTAGGGTCACCGCAACCCAAATATATCCTCTTATCAGCAATGCTTACCCCAGAACTCTTGGTGCTGAAGCAATCTACAATGTATTTTTCACCGAAAATCATGAAGACATCATTGCCATCAACCTCTTTAACAGCCTCTTGAACAATCCTCCACTGCCTCTCAATCCAAACCCTCCCCCCCTCCAAAACCTTAGAGGAATCCTTCACATTAAGCGGCAAAACAACAAGCAACCTCAACCCCCTAAACTCCAACCTAGCATACTTAACCCTCCTATAAACAACATCAAACGGAACATCCAACCCTACAACACACCCAAAACCAAATACAACAAAACCATATTAAAGGGCTACCATCCCCAAAAACAAGATTATTAGCAAAGAGTAAAACTTTCATTACCTTGACATCCCATTTGGCAGCCCTATGGAATGATATTGAAATCGCCATGCATCCAAGCCTCATGGATACGCTATTGAAGTGGTTAACCGATTCTGATAGGCAAGTAGTTATAGCCACACACAGCTTCGACGTCTTACACAGCCTAACATTAATAGAACCAAGGGATGCCAAGGTAATATTGTTAAGGAAGGATGATAATGATGTAATCCACCATAAGAGCCTCGAAATAGATGAACTTGAGGAAATCCTTGAGAAGGGAATCGATCCAAGAGCTATAATTGAGAGTTTAGTGGAATGAGTCTAAGAAGAATGTAAAAGTTTAAAAGTAAAGTAATATTCCTAACACGCTACAAAATCTTCTAGAGAAAATTAAGGGAGTTAAAGATTTTGATTTGTGATGAAAATCCTTCTTGCTCATCAGTTAAATTGGAGTACTTCATAGCCATAGCATAACTTTTGAAGAATTCATTAGCTAAATTCCCAGAAATCATTAACATAAACACTATTTACACGATGTAAGCATAGAGCATGCCATAGTATTTATTTCACTTAACTGCTTCGCTCATACCAGTACAACTTTTAATCCCAGCTTCCCTGCTACTTCTGCTTGTTTTTCATCGCATGTCACCAATTCTAGGCCTTTCTCCCTCGCCATGGCTATGAAGAGTGCATCATACACAGTTGCATTGCCCTTTACGGCTATTTCAAATGCATTTAAGAGGTAACGTTCTTGGGGTTCTATGGGGAATGGCTTACCCTCCACTATATCCCTAATAATCCTCGCAGCAGTTTCATAGTTCATTTCATTCCTCAACACCTTCTTCCATAATGCATTTGAAAGCTCTTTAATAGCCAAATCTAGGGTGATTACACCTTCAAACATGACTTCTCCAACCTTCTCCCATCCCACTTCACGTGAGAAGTACTTAACTAGAGCAGAAGAATCAATGACTCTCACGATCCTCCCTCACACTCTTTACTGAGAATCCTTTCTCGCTAGGTTTCACATCTTTGAGAAGTTCATTCCAACGCTCAATAAACTTTCTAGTCTTAACCCTCCAAGCAAGCTCCTCCAAAAACCTCCTTACCTCTTCACTAATATCAACTCCACTCTCCTCCAAAGTCTCCTTAATCTCCCTGCGAATTCTAACACTAATCACAGTGCTCATAAACAACACCATAGACTATAATTGTATACAAATTTATAAACAT
>NZ_JANGFQ010000216.1:0-4000 GCF_024707025.1 Candidatus Culexarchaeum yellowstonense | reverse complement strand
AAGCTATCCACCCCCTAAATATCATTGGAAGCGGAATTGGAAGCTTCTCAGGAGGTCTAAGATTCGCGGCTAAAACCAGTACCATGAAGATGGAGGTTAAGGAGGTGAGGAGTTTGAGGAATGCAGCAAGCCTCATTAAAGTTGGCAACCCCTTAATTTCCGTTATTGGACTGTACACGATTCTCTCCACATCGTGTTTTATGCTCTTCCACATATCCGTGAACTCCTTTGATCCCATTATTTGAAAGCCTTCCCTAATAACTTCTGGGTCTACCCTCCTAAAAGCCCTTATGCTATCAAGGTTTACGATTAGCTGGCATAAATTGTCTAATCTATCCCTTTTAGTTGATGTTGATTTGGGCATAGGAGTCGCTGTTCAGCGTTATGTACCTTCACGGAAATACGTCCATTCTTCCACATCATTGTACCATTTCTTCTTAGTTCCAATGGATGCTCTGAGCTTCCAACCTAAACTTTTCGGTTGCTCATCAAGGTACTTAAGTATTTTGTCTATCCTCCCATTAATAATAGCCTTCTGATCCTCATTTAATATCGTGCTATTTCCAACAAACTCCTTAACCCTCTGGAGATTTGTTGTTACAGTATAGTAAAAGCCCCAATCGGAGGTCAATCCAGCATGAGCTAATGCCTTAAGATTTATTGTTTCCTTATCAGTTTCCCCAACGTCATGAGCTATTAAAAGCACAATTGCATCCTTAATATCCTTCTCATTAATTTTCACTATTTGCATTTTTTGCAATAGCAATTCTGATGGTGGTAGTGTTGGGGAATCAGCCTCTAAACGTTTACTGAAGCTTATCGTATGATTCATTTCCAATTTATCGAAAAATACTTCCACCATTGGAACTCTCCCTCCGAAGTATATATGTCTCTTTAAACCATAATGATGCATCAATCTTGGATCAAAGTCATAGCCCCGTCTTTTAAAGAATTTAAGTATTTTCTCCCGAAATTTGCCGTAACTTGCGAAATCTATATCGGTGAACACTCTCTCACCAAGTCTAGCCAGCTTTTCCCATAATTGTTTATACTCTAGGGAGTGTAGGTATATTCCCATTCCACCCATTATACGAAGTATAATCCCCTCCCCCTCAGCATCACTAACACATGATAATGCTTCTTCAATGAAAACTGATGGAGGGGGGTATTCCTCAATTGGGATTTCCCATGGCAACCTAAATTTTTTCGACAAACCCCCTCCACCTCCATTCATCCAGTAGTAAACTGGAAACTTTTAACTCTACCCCTATCTAGGGTTATAATTACCCCATGCAATATCCCTTCAGAATACTCACTTCCAGGGTTAACGCATAACGTTCTCCCAATCTTTTGAGCAGCTCGAGATTCATGTATATGTCCATGAAGCCCCAGCAATGGTTGATATTTTTTGATGGCATTTAATACAGCAACGCTACCAACATTTACCATTTCATGTACAGAAGGCACAAGATCTTTGGATAACTTGTAAGCTCGATCCAACTCTGTACCATAAGGTGGTGCATGGAAATTGAAAATAGCGTTTTCCATATTATTAATCTGTGAAACTAGCCTCTCGATCTTTTCAGCTAACTCCTCCTCACTACATTCTCTTGGAGTATCCCAAGGAGTGGGATTTGACCAAGATAGAGTTATCATCTCATAACCATCAAATTCAACTTTTTTACCATCAACATTGGTTGCATACACGAAGTTATTTAACACTTCATCAACTTCCGGGATATCATCATTTCCAGGTGCGATGAAAACTTTTATGTTCGTGCCTTTCAACTTTTCCCCGATAATATTATCCCAACTCTTAAGCCTCTCGGTTACCAATCGCTTAAAAAGCTCTTCCGTTTTTCCAGCCCCTAAATGTATCTTCCTAACCTGTGCATCTATCCTCCCAGCAATAGTTTTACCTTCCGCTAACAACTCAGCCACCTCCTCTGGAGTTGTAATAAAATAGTAATTGCCAGTTATGGATATTCTCCTCTGCAAATCCTTCAATTCCTCTTCAGTTTTCACTACTATATCTTGCCCTAAAAAATTACACTTATAACTTCCATCCGGCTGCCTTATTATCGGGTTAATCATTTTACCACTAAGATCGCCAAGCAATATGCCAATATTCACATTATAGATTTTTAATGCATTGAGAAACTTCCTAAAACAAATTTCAGAGCCATGAACATCTGTTGCAAAGAAAAGTTTAATAACACCCACATATATCACCAAACATCATTCGTCCTTCTAATAGTTATTTATTTAATTTTTATATTTAAGAATTGCATATAGCTCGGAATAAACCTATATTTATGACAGGCCCTTTATCTAGAAAATGCAGGTCGTATGCCCATGCATCATACTGATTAGAGGAATTTTTGTAATTGCAGACTCGGCTTTAGCAAATTGTTTTAACAAAGTTAAATGAAGCATTCTAAAATTGCATGTTGAAAAAAGTGATTAGGGAAGGAAGGATCCTTTATGTAGAAAGATAAATCTGTAATTGGAACTCCCAAAATCTTGAATTACTTATGAAGTGGCTAAAATGGCTAATGTGAAAGGAAAGTTTCTATTATCCTGAAAATAACTACCACTTGGAGGACTTAAAAACTTCCTAAAAGGCTCTACAAGAAGGGGGGAAAAAGAGGGGTTTTAAGCTGGTGGTATTTCTTTATAGGCTTCAGATATATCTATGCCAAGAGTCTTCTTACGATACCATTTAGCTACATACCAACCAATTAGACCTATTAATGCAAATGTTGCTAAGCCAAGGAATGATGGTGGGTGGTATTCTCCAAGCTCTGGATGTGCTAGGAAGAAGTAGGTGGTGGTGAAGATCGCTATAATGTAAATTACTCCCGTAATGACCATTACCGGTATCCCGGCAATACGCCATTTTACCGGAGAAGCATCCCAAATGTGTCTAACCTTCTTAAGGTAAGGCAATAGTATACAACAGAGAGCTATAGCAAGGAATGATGAAAGATTTTCCCAAACTATAACGACAAGTGAACCGAGTATTCCTGGAAACATCACGTAACCTACTAGACAAATCTCCGCTATAATCCAGAAGGCTATTATGGCTTTATGTGGCGTTCTCCATTTCGGATGTACATCTGCTAACCAGCTTGGCATTACTCTGTCCATTGACCACGCCACCAAAGCCCTTGGGGTTATACCCGCAGATTGAAGAACCCATGCATAGCAGACGGGTGTGAAATTTATCCCCATCAAGAACTTAAGAATCGGGTTATCTGTACATATCGACGCAAATAAAATATAGTTTGCCTCTGATATGGGCAAATAGTCCTTCCACTCAGACATTTCCATAGCGTACGCTGCTGCCGCCATCCATTCACGTCCAATAACATTATCTATTATGATTAGACTAATGAAGAAGCAGCCTACATAATACGCTATACCTAGTAGATATCCGAGAATCATGTTTCTCCTAACCTCCTTAACCTCTCCCGCTATCCACCCCGGTCCAGCTACATAAGCAAACGTCCACCATATAGCTGGGATCAGTAGGAGGGTATGGTAGAAGTTGGTAGGCCCTATAATGGAATATCCATACGTTTCAAGAGCATAATTGTTAGCGAGATCCTTTAAGCTTTCATATGTGAGTGGTGAACCATATTCAGCCACGAATGAATTCCATGCCTGTACGAAGCCCTCATGACCCACAGATAGAAGAACCCCCCATGTAACAACAAGGCTCAGCGTGGATAATATGAAACATATGTCCATAACTCTGAAAACCCACTTAGACCCAAATATGCTAATTATTACACAGGACAACATTATAATTGATGATATAATGAAAGTTACCTCCGGCCTCCATAAGAATTCAGTGAATTCAGGGTGTCCTAACGCTTCCAAAAGAGTTGGCAATGAATATTCTGGAACCCAAGCGGCAAGCATCCAATACCATCCGAGCATACCCAAAACACTACCAACGGATATAGCAAACCCTACACCAGGATGTATAATTCGT
>NZ_JANGFQ010000115.1:0-4004 GCF_024707025.1 Candidatus Culexarchaeum yellowstonense | reverse complement strand
ATTGAATCTGGCAATTCAAGGCTTGTTAGGCTCTACTGATACAAGTTCCCTATACCAAGCATAAGGTCTTTAGTCGAGAACCTCAACACCGTATCATAGAAACACAAAACATCCTAAAAACCACTATAGTTTCGGAATACTTCTCCCATAAACAAGCCTAATATTACGCTTTTTCGCTTCCTCCTCTATATAACCTGTTAACTCTTCAGACACAACCTCAACAGCCAAAATTGCTAGAAACACTTTTTCACCAAACATCGCCTCAACAAAATTCACATCCTCAACAACCTTATTAATCTCCTCATTAGCCCTATCAAAACTTTCTATACGAGTCGTAACCTCCCCAACCACCAATGGATCCCGATTAAAAATATCAACCTCACGAAACTTACCAGAATAAAGTAAAGTAATATTAACCCTAACATTTATCTTCTCATCAGGAACACCCATCCCCCTCAACAAATCCTCCACAAACGCCGCCGTATAATAATCAAGCGTAGTACCAACAGCATCAGCAAGAGACTTCATACCCCTCCTCAACCCATCAACACGTTCCTCTAACCTCCTAAAATCCTTCCTTAACTCCCTTACCTCTTCCCACAACCTGCTCTGATTCTCCCACAACTTGTTCTGACTCTCCCACAATTTGTTCTGTCCTTCTCTTAAACTCTTAACTTCTTCCCATAACTTGTTTTGTCCTTCTCTCAATGCTTTAACCTCCTCCCATAACCTATTCTGATTCTCCCACAATTTGTTCTGGTTCTCCCACAACTTATGCTGATCCTCCCTCAAACTCCTAATCTCCTCCCATAGCTTGTGTTGTTCTTCTATGAGCGCATCCATTTTCTTGAGTATTTCTGAGAGTCCTAGGTAGCCTGCTACTGCGTAGCGGAACTCAGTATCTTTCTCCAGTAGGCTCAGGAACTCCCTCTTTAAGTTGATGCTCATCATGTAAACATGATAATAGAATATTTTATAAACTTAACGCAGAAGCATTAAGAAATTTTTCGGACATAGAAAGTCACTCACGTGTTTAAGTTGCAAAAGTTTTATACCAAAACTCTTTAACTAATTTTATACCTCAATTCACAATATGAGAAACCAATTAGTTAGTTTTTAAATGCATTAGCCAGTGAAGATTGTCTTTAAACCCTCTTTTTCTGCAATGCTGATCAACTTTTTATCTCCCGTAACAAAAGCTGTGCTTTTTACGGCTTTTGCAGACGCTATTTGGAGAGCATCAGCTACATATATATGGTATCGCAATATCAGTTTGATTGTTTCCCTTAACAAAGGTGGGCTAATTCCTATAATTTTAAACCTATACAATCTTCTAAGAATTTTGGCCTCCCTCAAAAAATTCTTTAATAAATTCTTAGCATTCAAGCCCAATATTCTCTCGTACTTATCGAATACTACAACTATTTCAGCAATATTCCAATATGAAATAGATAGTATTTTCACTCCACGATATGCATCTTTAAATAACTCGTCAACTACTTCGCTACCAGCTTCACTAACATATCTTTTCACTATAGCACTCGTATCAAGATAGCAAATCTCCTCTTGAATACCCATGCTAATCATCCGCTAAACGTTCATCTCTAATTTCTCTAACAATCTTAGCAGAATCTAAACCTTTAGGTCTATTAAGGGGAATCTCCAATTCAGAAGCGGGGGTTAACTCTCCTAGATTCAGCTCGATTGCAAGATCATTGATCCATTTTTCTAATACAAAATATTCAAAATATTCCTCTACAATACCGCTTAAATTTTTACCCTCATGCATAGCATATTTCTTAACCTCCTCCAATACATCCCTTCTCACACTAAGAGTCAGCTTTCTTTTTTCCATACGTACATCCCTCCATACGTATATTCGTTTAAACAAATATATAAATGTTGGGCGAGGAGTTGCGAAGGAAGGAAAATAAAAGAAAAAACAGAAATATACTAATTAATTATTTTGAATTTTTTGAAGTGAAACTAAGCTCTAATGTTTCTAATAGCTAATCTTAATATAGGATCAGGTATGTAGTAATATCCATCATCTTCTGCTATCAGCATGGCATTCTTTAAATTCATAAGTATGTCTCTTAACACTTTATTGTTTACAATAAGCTCATTTTTTATCTCGCTCCATCTCGCTCCGATACTAATAACTCTTAAAGCTTTGATGTAATTTTCCCTTTTCTTTCCTTTAAGAAAGTTTTCAAGTTCTTCTTCAAAAATTTTTGCACCTTCATCTATGACAGATCTTAAAGAAGTTTCGGCATCAAGCTTTCTCACACATCTAAAATTTCCATAATATGCTAGCCATCCAGGATACCCATTCAATCTTTCAACTACATTCTCTATTTCTTCCATGCTCACATTCATGTTTAACTCGTTAAATCCTCTAATAAGGAACTCTTTTGATTTCTCTCTGATGAATGGTTGAAGGTAAATAACTGCTGGCTTTCTACCATATAGCGGAGATGAAGGTGAAGGATTTAAAAGCTTATTGATCAATCCTATCATAGACCCTGTGAAAATAATTCTTATGTTAGGATACGCATCCCAAATTCTTTTTAATAATCTAAGGAAATGTATTGAAGAAACATATTGAACTTCATCCAATGCAATAATTTTATTTCCTAATCTAGAAAATATATCCTCGGCAATCCTACTCCATCTAAGTTCTAGGAATTTTAAATCTAAACTTAATTCCTTAAGGGAATATCCTAATTGAGAAGCTATTGAAAGTATAAGGTCTCTAAATCCTCTTGCGCCGCTTAGATTTACATAAATTCCATCATGTTCTTTAATGAATGTTTTCACGAGGCTTGATTTCCCAACCATTCTTCTACCCAAAACTGCAACCCATTCAGTTTTTACTAATCGTTCCAATTCTTTATACTCATCATCTCTACCAAAGAGATCCTTTATATTTTCCTTAGGATGAAGATCAAAAAGCATAGTTACCTATGTAACTAGTTACCAATGTAACTTATAAAACTTATGCTTTAAAAGATGCAGAAGATTTAACAAAAAATTTGAATGAGATTCAAAAAACCAGGAGTGTACGGAGTGTTTTCCAGGTCCTTTTTGAGATCTTCAAGCTCTTTCTCTATCATACAAATCCTTCTTATCTTTCTTCGGCCTTATATCAAATAACATTTTACGCCAGCGTAATTATTACGCCGACGTAATATAAAAACTTTTTCGAGAAAAATTGACCGAAAAAATAAAGAACAAAACAGTAAAAAATTCTAAGCATTACTCATAGCATTTCTCTCCATCCGCCTAATAATGCAACACGTAGAAGTCCCAGCACCAAACATCTGGCTCTATTACAACACAATCCTCGTACCACTCAACATCACATAAGAGGAGCTCGAATCATACGATAAAGAAAGAAACTAATAGAAAAAGAGATCAAACGAATACTGAGAGTAAAAGGAAACATCACACAAATAAAAACAAACATTAAAGAACATGGTATTGAAGAAAACATCATCTACAAGACTAAAAAACAAACACTAGCAATCAAACTACTAACACACAAGATATAACAAAACTCCTACAAGAACTGGAATGAAAGCTAACATGAAGGATGCTAAGGTTAGAAGTAGGTGTTATATGTATGCTCTTTTAATCATATTATTGGGTGGTTTTTTGAGCGAAAACGTTTTGGAGAAGATTGAAGAGATCGGAAGGAAGCTTGATAAGCTAAAGGATTTTCTCGAAGACGTTTTCTTAACCACCGAGGAATACATTTTGTTAAAGGAAGTTGATGACATAGTTAAGAACAAACGCTTTAGCGAGTTGAAATCCCTCAATGAAGTTTAGGATTCTCATCCATAAGAGGGCATATGATTCTTAAAGAACCTAAAACCTGAAGAAAAATCGCATAATTGATAAACTTAAACAGCTTGAGGATTTCTCAGTTGATGACTGTAGTTTTTTCTGTTTTTATGAACGCCCTAGTTATTAAATATATCTCAAGAAAAAATAAATGTTTG
>NZ_JANGFQ010000226.1:0-4105 GCF_024707025.1 Candidatus Culexarchaeum yellowstonense | reverse complement strand
ATTCATTTTTAAATTTTAAATAATTACCTTTGTTGCTTCGATAATTCTTTGTTTCGTTGCATTGAAAGCTATTGACAATCCAGCTTTCTCAAAAACTGGAGTATCGTTAACATAATCTCCAACATAAACACATGGATCTAATTTAACTTTGTACAAATCTTATCTTCCAATCAGTTGCAAACAAACGCCAGTATTTGAAAACTAGTCTTTTCATTAAATTCTAGTTTGCAATGAGCCAGAATTTAGGCATAATTTAAAAAATGTGGAGGAGGAAGGTATGTTTAATTTGGAATTTTTGGTGGTTTCATGTAAATGATTTCCCCAAAGCTATAGTCACTGGTCCCATGTACTGCTATTATTCTGGCAATTAAGTATCCATCTCTATATCCGATTACTTCGAATTCAAATCCAGTGTATCCTTCAGGCCATGGACCTCTCCCATTAATACCCAACCTCTCAATTACCTCTCTAATTTCGTCTTCTTTTTGGTGGTTTTGGTTTGTGGGTGAGGATAGTGTTGGGTTTATGGTGGATATTGCTGCTATAATTGTAATCAACAGCACCAGCATTATACCCATAATTTTCAGGTAATTCATCCTTCCCATAGAGTCACCATTAAAATATTCGTTGAAAAGACTCTAAAAGATTCCTTGAAAACATTTTCATTCATAACATGAAAACGTTTCCCAGCACACTTAAATAACATTTTAATTTACTGCATGTTCACGATGCACTTATATATGATATTCAACATTAACATAATGTGATGAGCGTAGATTTAAAGAAGGAGTTCCTAAATTTACTGGAAAGGGATGTTGAATTCCGCTATATGGTGGCAGGCTACCTAGGATTCTCAGAGATAATTAAAAAGATAGACGGAATATACGTGGAGCTTAAAAATCTAAGGGAAGAGCAGAATAAGCTTTGGAGAGAAATTAAAGAATTGAGGGAAGAGCAGAGGAAGTTATGGGAGAATCAAATTAAGCTTTGGGAGAATCAGAATAGGCTCTGGGAGGAAGTCAAAGCTTTGAGGGAAGGGCAGAATAGACTTTGGGAAAGTCAGAATAGACTTTGGGAAGAAGTTAGGGATTTAAGGTTGGGGCAAGAGAGATTGTGGAGTGAAGTGCGAAGTATTAAAGTGACGTTGGATAGACTTGTTGTTAGTGAAGAGGAGGAGGCTTGGGAAGTTGTGGGTTATAGGTTGAGGGAACTTGGGATCAATGTGAAGCTAAATAGAGTCTTCATTGATAATGCGGAAATAAACATTTATGGAGCTAGTGATGACATATGCGTTTTTGGAGAAACAGTTGTTAGGCTTGGCTCCTCCCTTATTTACGAATTGGAGGAGAAGATTAAATTGGCAAGAGAGAAGAAACCCACCCTATTAAGGCCGAAGTTAATTAAAGTGATATATGCATTGGTGGTAACACCTCAAGCCATAGAACTCGCAAGGGAGCATGGCGTATGGGTATTGAGCATAAGACAAGAATACACCCCCCTAATTATACACAGCCTCTAACCTTCAATAGAAATTAAACATAACAATTACCTCTATTCAATTCCATAAACTATGTATTTCAATGCAGTGGTATAAGTTTTCCATTCATTGGAAACATTATTTCAAGGCATTCCTTATCTTATACTTTATGTTAAATTTATTTGGTGATTTTGTGTGAGGAGGGTTTACTCATCCATCATAGTGTTGCTAATGCTACTCCCAATGCTATTCCCAACTCTAGCTATCTCAGCAACTCCAATAAACCCTGAGGCCAAACGTGTTGAGAACATGCTGAACGTTGCCTACAAATCTAGAAATAGGGTTGAAGCCTTGGTGAATAATGTTAAGGCAAATCAGACGCTTATGAATCTAATTTCAGCTGCTGGGTTGATGGGTGCATTTAATGGTAATGTAACACTCTTAGGGAATGGTGAAAACTTACTGAAAACAGCTAATGAAACATATTCTGCTGGAAATTACATTATGGCTTTGAATTACACTTTCCAGGCACTCGACATATTTAGGGATGTGTTTAGGAACATTCATGTGATAGTGGGTAAGGCTGGTGGATATTTAGAGAGGGAGAGTGTAATTGTAGCTGAAGGTTTGATTGTGGCTGCAAATCGCACATTGGAGCGCATTAAGAGTATACGTGAACTTGGCAACATTCCCTCAGAGGCTGATGAGAAACTATCTGAAGCGGAAGCTCTTCTAAATACAGCTGAACTTAGAAGTCTCCTCACTAAGGGTAATGTGAGTGAAGTGGCCTATAGGATTGCTGATGCTGAAAAGCTGGTTGCAGATGCTCTTAAGATAATTAAGTCTAAGGCTGAGGAGAAGTGTGCTGAAAGAATGGATAAATTCATTGCTAAGGTTAATGAAACCTTTGATAAGATTATTGAGAAAGCCAGATCTCTCGGAGTTAATGCCAGTGAAGTTTTGAAGATGTTTGGATTCAAAAACTTAAGTGAAATTCAGGAGATGAAGAACAACCTTATTGGAAAGGTGAGGAGTTATATTAAGTTTGGAAATATAACTCAAGCTATAAAAGAGATGGATAAGGCTATGGAGAAGATTAGGAATATGAATATGGAGATGGAGAGGGTTCGCTACATAGCTCAATACCACTTCAATGCTAAACTTGAAGTTAAGGTTGAGAAGAGTGTTAAGAAGCCCTTCATAATACTCGACATAACAATAACCAATACTGGGAATGCTACGTTAATATTCCCCAATTCAGCGTTCGGATTAACCATTGAGAGGAGTGTTGATGGTTCTTGGAAGCCAGTTTATACGCCTATATCCGCTCAAGTTCTAATGATGCTTAGACCTGGAGAATCTAGGCATATAGTGTTGAGGGTTGAACTTCCTGCAGGCACATATAGGGTTGCAGTTCATGCCATGTGTGAGAAGATTTTCACTCCAGTCACTGCCTACGCTGAATTTACGATACCATAGAAGGTTAATGTAGAATAAAATAACCTTAACTTTTTTATTTTAGTTCTATCATGTTTTGTAATCCAACCTTTTTAACTTTCACAATCCCCTTACTTTCCAGTCTTCTCACCATTCGCCATAATGTTGTTCTTGGTATGTTTGGGAATCTCTCCCTAAGCTCCACTTCCAAAGCTTTTCCACCCTTCTCCTTTAGGAATTTAATTATTTCAGCCTCCTCCTCAGTTAGCTCCCCAATTTTCCCTCTGCTCCTAAGGCTTTTTATTGGGTATTTCCATATTAGGTAAGCTGCTATTACAATGATTCCTATAGCTACAGCTATCGTTATTGGCGGTATTATTGGTGCTGGAGCTCTATATTCCCTTACTGTTAATGTGTATGGTATAGTTTTTGTTATGCCTCCACCCTTTGCTATTATTGTTATTGTGTATATTCCTGGTGGTGTGTCCCGTGAAACCTTTATGCTCATTACACTATTGAATGGCGGTATCCCCATGGGTGGGTTGAAGGATATTTCTACGCCTGGAGGTTGCCCTATTGCTGATAATGTTATTTGGCTTGCAACTCCAGAGGTTAGTGTTATGGTTATGGTTGATGATATGCTTTCACCTTGAATTATGGTTGCAGATGACTGCACTAATGTTATTGTGTAATCCATTGGTGGTGAGATTGCTACTTCATAGCTTATTTCACAGTATCCAGCTGGCATTGTAATCTTAATCCTTCCATCTATGGTTGATATTTGTGTTGGTGGTGTGTTAATGTAGATTATTGTGGAATTCTCCGGTAGTATTATGTTTATTTGGAATGGTGAGTTTAATATGAGGGTCCATAGCCCAGCCGTTTTTGATGTTAACTCTGTGGTGTCGTATTCTATGGTTGTGAAGGTTGCTCCAAGCGTGTATACTATTATGTTTGTATTGTTTATTTCATAGTTTAGTGGAGTCTTATTTTCATCGTATGTTAATATGTTTTTCACGTTCCTTGAGAGTAGTGGCATGGTTATTAGTGGTGTTGTTTCATTGACGTTTACGCTTATTTTCACATGTACTAAGCCATCCTTATACACGGTTAGGGTTGCATCCTTAATGCTATATGTTTGTTGTGCAATGGTTTTCGATGTTAAAGTTATTGTAAAAAGCATTAAAATTA
>NZ_JANGFQ010000155.1:0-4116 GCF_024707025.1 Candidatus Culexarchaeum yellowstonense | reverse complement strand
GTTCTTGAGGGGCGTGAAGATGCTGTTATGAGGGTTTTGGAGTGGGCTCGTGAAGGGCCTCCATTGGCTAGGGTTGATGATGTTGAAGTTTTCTGGGAGGAGTATAAGGGGGAGTTTAAGGATTTCAGGATTCGATACTAAACATATCTTAACGCAAAATATTATTATACATCGGTTCACTGATTATTATTTGGGCTTACCTCATGGATAAGGATACTCCATGGTTTGATGATATTAATGGTGCATTTAATGCTAGGCTTCGTGAAACATCCATAAAGACTTCCTATGAGGAGGGGAAGATAGTTTTAAAGAGCATTATTGGTGTTTTTGAAGCTTCATTTAATCTCGCTGTTCTTGATAGGCTTTCAAAACCATCTTTTATAGCTGTGGAGAGGCCTACTGAAGGTGAATTGAAGTATCTCATCTACGAAACTTTCAGTGTTAGGCCTCTACATATTCAAGAGCTCTCTATGGATGTGAGTATGCCTAAGGCTTTGAGGAACGATTTCTTGGTGAAGATATATTCCATGTGGGGTGACTCCGAGGATACTTGGGTTGATATTGGAGCTGTATACACTGGGTATGTTATGAATGTTTCAAATGGTTCAATAGACTTCCAGTATGATCCAAATATGATGCCGCTTGTTGGGGCTAAAGCTCACCTACTATCCTCTTGGGCTATTGATAAACTTGTCAACGTTGAAAGGGGGGTTGAAATTGGAGAAATAATTGGTTTTCAACATAAATTGAAGATTGATATTCTAAACTTAATTAAGTTTCATGGTGGTGTTTTCGGATTTACTGGTTGCGGTAAATCCAATTTAACATCCATAATTGTTAGGAAGGTTTTACATAACCTCCCAAATACATCCATATTCATAATTGATGTTGCTGGGGAGTATAGCATAAACCTCTTGGATGAGATCATTGATCATGGAATGATATTATCCACTGAAGACCTCTTTGGCAGTGATGATATATTGGAATCCTTCTTCGCATCTCAAGTTATCCCTGAAAGTTTGGAGGATAAGCTTGTGGGGAATAGTAGGTTGAGGGAGGCTTTAGAGTATCACCTATTAAATTTGGTTGGTGGGAATAGGATTTGCAAAATTGATTTGGAGGGGCGTGAGAGTGATAAGTTGAGTTACATGATAAGCTTGATAGATGAATTGAGGGATGATCAAAATCAACTTACAAAGATCCTTGCATCAGATCTATATTATAAGTTGAATGCCATTGCAAGTAAGCTTCCACATGAAATTACAATCCATGAGATTGCAACTAAAGATGAGTATAGGGACGTTAAAAATACTTTAATCAGCTTAATAAATGATGTTTTGGCTAGATTAGAGAGTGGTAGGTCTAGAACAAAGTTTAATGGGGTTTTGGAGATTTTTAGAGATAAATTGAACAATGTTGAATATGAAGAGCCTGTTGAGAGTGGTTTATCCCCTTGGAATATCGCTGAGCTCATTATGGGTGGTGATCATAAACTTATGGTGGCATACATCCCAGATCCACTTCAAGCAAGGGATTTCACATCAAAATTCATTAGTGCATTATTCACTTTGAGGAAGAGGAGGTTTGGCGGTCCAAGGATACTTGTGGTTTTGGATGAAGCTCAAGAATTCATTCCAGATGATGTTAGGAAGGAGGATTTAACATTCCAATCCAATATGGATGTGGAGAGGCTTCTAAGGCAGGGTAGGAAGTATAGGATTCATGGGTGGATAAGTACGCAGAGGGTTGCTAGATTAAATGTTAATGCCATACAACAATTGCACAGCTATTATGCTGGGACTCTTCCCAGAAGTTATGATAGGCATGTGATTGCAGATGCTTCTGGGGTGAGCCCTGAAATACTTGATAAAACTGCACAACTCGATACTGGGGAGTGGCTTTTCATATCACATAAAGCCACTAGAAGGAAGAATATACCGTTATTCGTTAAAACCCCAAATAATGAGGATATATTGCTTAATAACCTTATGAAGTTGGCTGAGAAGTTTAAGGTGTAAGCCTTTGAAGATACTGGATAATCCATGTGTTAGGGAAGCATTATTGTATGATAAGCTTGATGGGGATGTTAGATGTAGGAATTGTGAGAGGCTATGCATAATTAAGCCTGGAGATACTGGTTTCTGTAAAACTAGAGTGAATATCAATGGGAAACTGTATACAATGGTTTATGGGAATATATCTTCAATAAGCGCTAACCCCATTGAGAAGAAACCATTATTCCACTTTTACCCTGGAAGTTATGCTCTAACCATTGGTAGTTGGTCTTGCAATTTCACATGTCCATGGTGTCAAAACTATATGATAAGTAAGTATCCACCAGATTTGAGGTGGAGTAACTATATGTCACCAAAGGAGTTTGTGAGTATGGTTGGGGATTATGGTTGCATTGGAACCAGCATGTCATTTAATGAGCCAACACTATTCCTAGAGTATTCGGTGGATGTATTTAAGTTGGCTAAGCATTATGGATACTACAATACCTTTGTAACCAATGGTTATATGACTATTGAAGCTCTCCAGATGCTTTGTGATGCAGGTTTAGATGCCACCAATGTTGATATTAAGGGTGATGCTGAAGCTGTATGGAAGTATTGTGGAGCTGATGTTGAGAAGGTTTGGAGGAATTGTGTGGAGTTTAAGAAGCGTGGAGTTCATGTTGAAATTACAACTCTAGTTATACCTGGAGTTAATGATGATGAGGATTGCTTGAGGGGGATTGCCAGTAGGATTAAGAGGGATTTGGGTGAGAATACCCCTTGGCATGTCACACAATACTACCCTGCATATAAAGCTTTAGAATATAAGTTATATCCAAAGAGGACTCCTGTGGAGATTTTGGAGAAGGCTTGGAAGATTGGTCATGATGAGGGGTTAAATTACGTTTATATTGGGAATGTTCCAGGTCATGATAAGGAGAATACATACTGCCCAAAATGCTCAAAACTCCTCATTAAGCGATACATATTCTCCATAATTGAATATAATTTGAATCCAGATAATACATGCCCAAGATGTGGGGAGAAGATACCCATCATTGGCAGATACTACAGATCTCCACCTATCTTTTAATCAGCTTCCCCAATATTTCAATTTCATATTGGCTTATAGTATCCCTGAGTTCAGGATGCTTATCATACAGCCATCTATAATATGCTTGATCGATATTTTCACTGGTTAAAACGTATTTTTCCACATATTCCAAGTGTTCCTTCACATATTCCTTGATTTCATCATCGCTTAACTCCATGCTTCTAAGTTTAATTTCCATTTCCTCCAATGGTGTTGGATAGTAGTTTTTCATAACCTCCTCCACCTGAACTTCATCACCCATTTTCGATAAGACTTCACCAAGCCTATATCCAGTTGGGTTTGATATGCATATGCTTAAACCCATGGATTTTGCATGTATTTTTCGTGCTTCAACTCTTAATGCTTCATCCACCAATAATGCTCTCTCCCTAATCTTCCTCTTCCATTCCTCGGTATTTATCTTCCCAAATATCTTGCTCTTCGCCGTTAGTATGGTTATTTCAGTGGTTATTTCATGTATCCTCTTCTCATAGTTGTAGTCTTTGTAGCAGTATACGTTAACCCCCCTCCTACCTATCTTCCTTATGGCTCTAATTATGGGTTCCAATGGGTATAGCCAACTGCTCACTGGTTGTAGTGCTGCCCTACTACTTGAAATCTTCCTTGTGAAATCTTCATATTCAATCCTCCCCTTGGACAGCTCTTTTATATGTGGTTCAAGTTCCTCGTATAGGTTTAGGAAGAGGGTGTTATAGTCCTGTGAATTTACAATTTCATTTGATATCATAATGTTTGGTAGCCTTAAGTTGTGTGTTATAAGTATCCTAATTTTGCTCACAATTGAATAGTTTACTTAGCCTCTAATAATTTTTAACTCTTACCCCCCAGAATCTGTAGTATTCTTGGATAGTTAAATTCATTTAGATTCCTTGCAATACTATATTCACATGTATACGAGTCATGTTGGAAGCTTCCCCCTCCCTCATAGCAATGAAAATGTTGCAAGGGTTTTCCGCGACCTCATAGCAATTGGTGTTGATTACCCCCCATACCCTCAACTCCGCA
>NZ_JANGFQ010000229.1:0-4125 GCF_024707025.1 Candidatus Culexarchaeum yellowstonense | reverse complement strand
GTTTCAGTATACTATGAAGCTGCAGAGGTTATGGCTACACTGGATGGCAAACCAGTATACTTCGAGAAGATTAGGGAATCAAGCATACCAATCGTTGGAAACTTGTTATCTTCAAGGCAACTTGTGGCTATGGCTTTAAACGTGGATGTAAAGGGGATATTGCATAAATTGAATTGGGCTATGAACAATTTAAAGGAGCCGCCAATCGTGGATGAGGGGGCATGCCAAGAAGTCGTCGAGGGAAATGTGGATTTAACAAAACTCCCAATACTCAAACACATGCCAGGGGATAGGGGGAGATACGTTACAAGCGCAGTATGCATATTAAGAGATCCACAAACGGGGGTTAGAAATTCATCCTTCCACAGACTCCTACTACTAGATGAAAGGAGATTTGTGGCTAGAATAGTTGAGGGGAGGGGTACTGACACAATACTGAAAAGGTCTGGTGGAGAAGCCGAAGTAGCCATATGCATTGGAAGCCCAATACAAGTAATGATAGCAGCAGCCACATCCCTACCACATGGGGTAGATGAACTTGGAATGGCCAACGCACTGGAACCAACACCACTAGTGAAATGCAAGAAGATAGATTTGGAAGTCCCAGCGGAAACTGAAATAGTCTTAGAGGGGAGAATAACGAGGGAAAAGGCGCCGGAGGGGCCATTCCTAGACATAACTGAAACCTACGACATGGAAAGAGAACAACCAATAATAGAAGTGAAGTGCATAACCCATAGGAGGAACCCAATATACCAAGCCCTAATACCAGGGAAAAGTGAACATAAAATATTGATGGGAATGCCCATGGAACCATCAATATACAATGAAGTAAACAAAGTGTGCAAATGCATAAACGTATACATAACCCCAGGGGGAGCTTCATGGCTACATGCAATAATACAAATAAAGAAGGAAAGGGAAGATGATGCCAAGAAAGCTATAGAAGCAGCATTCAAAGCCCACAAATCCCTAAAACACTGCATAGTGGTAGATGAAGACATAAACATATATGATTTAGAAGAGGTTGAGTGGGCAATAGCGACAAGAGTGCAAGCAGATGAAGACGTATACATTTATAGGGGGGAGAGAGGGTCATCACTAGATCCATCAGCAAAATATATCCCAGGAGAAAAGCCCATAACTGCAAAAATGGGGATAGATGCAACAATACCATTGGGAAAGAAGGATAAACCATTCAAAAGGGAGAAGTATAAACAAGTGAATATCGAGGAATACTTATCATAGCAAAAAATAATTGGGAGAATGCATTAAAATTAAATTGCCAATGAAGAATTTGCCGAGTGCCAACCACAAATGTGGGATGAAGAAAAGCTGATGCCGAGGCAAAAATTAAATTCAGATAATGAGAAATTTATTAATGAATGGAATGAATGCAGAAAACCCCGAAGAGGAAGAGCAATCAGAAAGATATGTGGAAGCAAAAGTGAAGATAGATAGGGAATTATATGAAGCATTGATAGGGATGATGAAAAGCAGATCATTAAGCAAAATAGTGAATGAAGCATTAAGGGATTACATAAGTAGAATGGGGATAATCCAAAAGGAATCAAAAAAGTCTGCTGGAAGCAGGATAATAATGGAATACATTAGGGAGAAAGCCAGATTAGAAGGGGAACCATTAAAGATAGATGATGTAGCCGAAGAATTGGAATCAGAATATGGGATACCAAAAATGAAAACCCTAGAAATTATAGATAAAATGTTAAAGGAAGGTCTACTATACCAACCAAAACCAGGGAGAATAATGCCCACATAATTCTGGGGAGCACTCATAAAAATGATATTACCAAAAGAGTATTATTCAAGAGACCCTGAAGAAGTTGCAATAAAACTTCTTGGAAAACTACTTGTAAGAGAATTAAATGGTAATAGGATGTCAGGATACATAGTTGAAACAGAAGCTTATCATGGAGCATGGGATCCAGCATCAAAAGCATATAAAAGCCAGAGAGGAGACTTAGCTAAAACATTATATGGAGAAGTGGGATTAACGCTAATATATGGGATCCATGGCAAATGGCTGCTAAACATAGTGGCACATAAAGGTGATGGTGGAGCAGTATTAATAAGAGCCATAGAACCCCATGAAGGAATAGAATACATGATGAGAAATTCTGGAACAACGAATCCATACAAAATAACCAGTGGACCGGGGAAACTATGTAAAGCACTATCCATAGACAAAAAACTACACAAAAAACCAGTATACACGAAGGAAGGCGGATTATGGATTGAAGAAGGGAGAAATGTGGAAGAATGGGAGATAATGAAAAGCCATAGAATAGGAGTTAAAGTAGACCTGGAAAAGCCATTAAGATTTTACATTAAGGGGAACCCACATGTATCAAGAGGGAAAAAGGTGAAATAAAAAACGGCTAAATTCAAGTTCTCGTTAACGATAACAGCATTGCAGCAAGCTGTATTGAAACTAGATGCCTGATGGGTATAGTGTAATAGTTTGATAAACTATTCAATTCGTTTACTCCATTCTCCAGTTTTTTAAGAGATGATTTTTGAACTTCCTCCAAATCTTTCGATGAAACCCCCTTAGCCATCTCATACTTTATTGCTCTATATATTAATCCATACCTGAATACGTATCCTATATATGAGTTGAGGTATGTATCGAAAGCCTGAGCAACAGTTGCACTTTCACTCAATTCCGGTGCAGTTTCAATCCACTTCTCCTCAGCCTCCAAGTGGGGTTTCATAGCCCTCCTAGTATATGATAAGGCTTCATAGAATGGGTTGTCTACACTCATATACTTGGATATCCTATCAAGATCTTTCTCAAGATCTTCAAAGAGCATTTTATCCTTCTTATGGGATATCCTAAGGAGCTCCCTCCTAGGTACACCGATGGGAATGTCTATGTTCAACCTATAATCATATATGTATGGAACTTCACATACAAGCTCAAAGACTTCTGGATTAACCCTCCTAGCATAATCGTAACTACTACCACCATGCTCAATTAAACTTGATGGATCCCTACCAAGATACTTCTCCAACCAATCATACATCTCCCCAAGTCCAGGCATCCTGAAAACTGCATCACACACCTTCTCCATATATGGCGTTTCAGCTTCACCCATATGTATAGGCACATTATACCTCCTAGGAACATCTCTAAACGATCTCAAAACATCTTCACTTAAAACTCTTGAAATGTAATAGTATGTTCCAGTGAAGAAGGAGTTATGCAAACTGTATATATGTGTAGGCTTCCATTCATCTATAATCTTCATTAAAGCCTTAGTTTCAATGACAGGCTTACCCCACTTAAAAGACTTATACTCAATTGGGAAACTCCACTCCACTTGCATATATGCTGGAGGCCTATAATAGTTTAATGCATACCTCTGAATGCTGAAGGCACCCTTAAACCAACCCTCATTAAGTTTAGCTCCAAAAACATCTGCAACCTTAACAATGATCCACGTGGCATCCAAACTCTTAAGCAACTCCCTATCAGAAGCCAACCTCCTACTAAGAAATTCAAGAGTTAAAGAACCCACAGGCTCATTGGGATGTGGAAAAGCGAAAGCTAAAACCCTACGACCCTCACCACCCCTAATAATCAAAGCTTCAACTGGAAACCCGCTAACCCTAGAATCACCATAATCAACAAGTTCAACAACATCCTTAAACTCGCTAACCAAAGCACGTGAAGACTCGTAAAGCTCAGAGACGCTCATGAAACTATCGAACTCAGGAACCACTCTCAAAACATCCTCAATGAAACCCATTCAAACCCCAAACTAAACTATTACAACAAATTTTTAAATCCTCCTCTTTTAAATCAAGACAATTCATTATGAAAATGGAAGAGTTCGTAGAAAAATCAACAATAAATTATGCTAATCGAATGAAGAGAAGATGCTTGAAATATCGAAGATTCATTATCCATGAAGTACATATGCTTTAAAAGGGCTATTAACATACATCCCCCTAAATGCAGGTGTCAAGAGTTTCAGGAAAGATAGAGTTAAATAAAATGAAGTTGTAGAGACAAATGGACAGTTCATGAACATGCTCGAAAGGAAGATTAAATGCTCCAGGGAGTTTACTGATATTTTAATTCAAAGATTGGGGGGTAAG
>NZ_JANGFQ010000129.1:0-4171 GCF_024707025.1 Candidatus Culexarchaeum yellowstonense | reverse complement strand
GTCATAGGAGGTATATAGCGAATTATCTTGCAGAGTTGGGGTATGAAGTCATACATATATATGATGCTGAGAAGGTTGAGGAGCATAAACTTAAATCGAAGGAGATTCAGGAGAAGATGAAACTTGTAATTTGGTGTGATAAGAAGGCTAGGAAGATGGGTGTTGAGGAGGGTTCAGCTTATGGGGATCCCTACTCATCTAGATCGTGAAAGCCCGCCGCTCATCATCACCAAACAATTACTAACGTAAACGGAAACATAAAATTAACTTACCAATCCATTGCTGAAAGTATTCACGTGTAAGGTGGGCTTAGACTATTTTTGCATAGCCTCCTATGATCGTTTAAATCGTATTTTACTTGCAATCTCTATTATTTCCTCAGGTCCTATTTCCTCATATGATCCTGGGATTTTTGGGGGTTTTGTGCTTATGCTTATGAGTCCCGCTCTAGGTACCCCTTGTTCATGCATCCTTTCAATAGCTTTCCTTGCTTCATTCACCTCTATTTCCCCAATCTTCACTTCATAACCAATTATTGGTGTTCTCCCCCTCTCATCTAAGATTACAATGTCTATATCTCCATTTGGTAGTATGGTGTATGCCCTTTTCCCACCAATATATTCTGCCATCATTTCCCCCAAGCTGAATTGTATCTCTCTTGATATTGTATTCATCACTATTTCCCTGTTTACATTTATGTTTGGGTTTTCCGTTATGTTTAGTTTTTGGTCTATGTATTGGATTATTGATGCTATTGGTGATCTGTGTTTGAAGTAGAATCTTGCCCCCCTAGTTTTCCATAGTGGTATCTTTTCCAGTAAACCCATGTTTACTAGTCTTTCAAGTATCCCTATTACTGTTGTTTGTCCTCCTGTTATCATGTTGTTTGATGTGAGTATTCCAGCTATTTCTGATGGTTTCCATATTCCCTCACCCACCAATCTTAAGATTGCATCGTAAACCCTCGTTAATGCCCTCTCTTCTTCTTCGAAGACTTCTCCTACGAGTCCATGTGTTGATGTTGCTAGATAGTATGCTTTTCCACATATCTCCGTTATGATGTCTACTTCTATTGAGAGTATTGGTATTACCCATGGATCTCTAAATATTAATCCCCACATAATTGCATCCTTTGGCGTTTTTGCTAAGTCTTTTAATGCCATTATGGTATCTTGGTAGCTTATTATGTCTAGTTTTAGGGGTGAGAGTAATCCTAGGAGTGGGCTTCTCCTATCGAAGACTTTACTCAGTATTCCGAGACTTGATCCACTGGCTATTAGCTTCCCCTTTGGGTGATGTAATGCTAATTCTTCCCATAGGAATTCAGGTAGCCTCTGGAATTCATCTATGATCACCGTTTCACCATTATCCAGTAAGCTTCCAACTCTACCTATGGCTTCCTTAACATTCATGTATACATATCTCCCCCCTTCTCCGTGGATTACATATCCTGCTCTCGTTATCATGAAGTATTGAGCTTCTTTGAACACCTTTCTCAACATGTATGTTTTCCCAGTTTTACGTCTACCATAAACCATTATCCATCCCTTAAGTTTCTTCACTTCCTCCTCTTCCCTTCTATTTATGTTGAGGGTCATTATTCTCATAGGAATATTCTTATGGGAATATTCCTATAAACTTTGTGTTTTTCAGCATTCTCATTTATATTTCTGTTTCATCATAATTTATTTGTCATGACTTACGTTTTACGTAGGTTTGATCCTTGGGGTTTTCCGCTTTGTACTTGTCCTCCTAAGTATAGTTTGTCTCCCTATACTGGTTGTGGTCATGCTTGTAGGTATTGCTATATAACCTCCTATATTCGTAATGGTTTTAATCCTAGGGTTAAGGAGAAGTTTCTTTTACATCTTAGGCGTGATTTGGTTAAGGCTGATCTCTCCCTCCCCATATCCATTGCCAATAGCTCTGACCCTTATACTCCCCCTGAAGGTGTTTTGAAGGTTACCCGTGAAGCTTTAAGGATGCTTTTATCTTTTGATGCTGGTGTCATAATTATCACTAAGTCTAATCTTGTGGTTAGGGATTTGGATATTCTTTGTAGGGGGAGGTTTACGGTTAGTTTCACCATAACCACTCTTGATGATTCTTTGGCTAGGGTTTTGGAGCCTTATGCCCCTCCACCATCCATGAGGGTTGAAGCTTTAAGGGTTTTGTGTAAGGCTGGTGTTCCATGTTCCGTTAGGATTGATCCAATAATTCCAGGGGTTAATGATGATTTTGATTCCATTAAGCGTATAGTTTCTTTGGTGGCTGAGCTTGGTGTTAAGCATATTGTCTCCTCAACTTATAAGGCTAAACCAGACAATTTCAATAGGGTTTTGGAAGCCTTCCCAGGGAAGGCTGACTTATTTAAGCGTCTATATCTTGAGGGTGGTGTTAAGATTGGTGGTGTTAGGTATATGGGTGAGAAGCTTAGATATAGTTATATGAAGATGGTTAGAGGGTTGGCTGATGATTATGGTTTAACCTTCTCCACATGTCGTGAAGGGTTTAGAGATCTCCAATCCTCTGAGACTTGTGATGGAACCCACCTAATACCTAGGAGGGGTTAATTAAATTTTATCCATGGAAACCATTAAAAATTGTTCATAAACATATATTTCTAAGGCGATTTCCATGGGGATAATGAGTCCAAGGGAATTCTTTGGTTTTGAGATTGGTGAAGATAGGAAGCTGGCACGATGGGATAAGATCGTGGAATACTTCAAACACCTAGCAGAAAACTCAAACAGAATAAAAGTCGTAGAGCTAGGCAAAACCACAGAAGGAAACCCATTCATACTAGCATACATAAGCTCACCAGAGAATCTGAGGGATTTGGAGAAGTATCGTTGGATTTCCCATAGGCTTGCCGATCCCAGGGGGTTGAGTGAAGGTGAAGTTGAGAGGTTTGTTAAGGAGGGTAAGGTTGTCTTCGTCATAACCAATAGTCTTCATGCCACTGAGGTTGGCGGAACACAAATGTCCATTGAATTAGCATACAAACTAGTAACTGGTGAAGATGAAACAACAAAAGAAATCCTAAACAACGTAATCCTACTACTATTCCCATGCTTCAATCCAGATGGTCAAATAATGGTGGTAGATTGGTATAACAAGTATCTTGGAACTGAGTATGAAGGGACGGCGCCTCCATGGCTATACCACAAATATACAGGTCACGACAATAATAGGGATGCCATTGCATTAACTCAGAAGGAATCTCAAATGTTTTCAAAAGTCATATATAAGGAGTGGATGCCACAGGCGTACATTGACAATCATCATATGGGAAGTTATGGTGCTAGACTATATATTCCACCATGGTATGATCCCATATGTCCCGAGGTTGACCCGCTGGTTTATCGTGAACATCAATGGTTTGGTGGTTTTATGGCTGTTAAACTTGAGGAAGCTGGATGCCAGGGGGTTGAAGGTGGCCCACCATTCACAGCTGAGATGCTTGCAGGCTTCTTGGATATGGCTAACTTAATGAATGTTTGCGCCATGCTCACTGAATCTGCTAGTGTTAAGATTGCCACGCCAATATATATTCATAAACATCAATTAACTGGGAATAGGGGGAGAGTTGGAGATAAAAAGCAATACAGCTTCCCAAACCCATGGCCAGGAGGATGGTGGAAACTAAAAGACATAATAAAACAACAACTAATATCCAATCTCGCAGCCCTCGAATTAGCTGCTAAAATGAAAGAAACCATACTGAAGAACATGTACATCAAAGCCAAGAGGAACATTGAGAAGGGGCTTAATGAACCTCCATATGCATATGCAATTCCAATTGATTCTCAGGCTGATCCTGGAGCTACGTTGAAGATTGTGGAGTTATTGTTGAAGTGGGGTGTTGAGGTTTTCGTTTGTGAGGGTGAGGTTAGGGCTGGTAATAGGGTTTATCCCAGTGGAACATACTTTGCATTTGCAGCTCAGCCTTATAGGGGTTTGCTCCGATACCTTTTGGAGAAGACTATTTACCCTGATAATGAGTGGACTCGTGCCCGTGATGGTACTCCAATAAGACCCTACGATACAGCTACATTCACAGTTCCAGATTATCTTGGTGTTAGGGTGGATGTTCTTGATGTTAAACCTGAGGGTGTGTTTAGACGTGTTGATGGCAATATTTATCCAGTTTATCACGTTTCAATTTCCA
>NZ_JANGFQ010000113.1:0-4223 GCF_024707025.1 Candidatus Culexarchaeum yellowstonense | reverse complement strand
CATAGTCTGAGTCTCCTGCAACCCATAATAGCTTTCTACCAGTGGCAAGCCAATTCTTTATAACATTTATCTCATCACTTGTGATCTTCTGTGATGAATCCACTAGTATGACTATTAGTGCAAATGCCCCTTCAAGGTCTTTTGAGGTTAAGGTTCCCGTTACATTAACCCACTCATATTGGGTTAAATCGTTTCTGGCTGCATCATATTGTCTAACTGCACCAGTAGCACCCTTAAGCCATACAACTATCTTTGGCTTCTTCACTTGTGCTTCTGCAATTCCCATGGAGAATATTAGCATTGATAATAGTATTGTTAGGGCAAGAATTTTAGCTGCCCTATTCATGTCTCATCGTTTAAATCTTTGTTTTGGAAAATATTTATATCTTATTATTGGGTTGAGTTTTAATTGATAATGGTGGCTGTGGCTTGAGTAGTTCAATTAAATATTCGTATATGTTGTTTGTTGTAATTGCATTGGCTGTTGCAATTGGTGGCTATTTCGTTTGGCAATCATTCCAACGTCCTCCAAGCCCTAGTACCCCTCCAAGTTCTGGGGGTGGTGGTCAGCCTCCTCAGCCTAAGCAGATAACTTTGGTGGTTATTAGTAGGCATGGTCTTGACATTTTAGGGAAGGTGGAAACAGCATTCCTATCTTCACCTGTTGCCAAGAAGTACAATATTACCGCTATTCAGTGGTTAACTCCAGCAGCACATTTGTGGGTTAGTACAATTAATGCTAGGGGGGATATTGATGTTGCTTGGGGTGGAGGGCCAGTATTATTTGATACGCTGTATTCTGAAGGTTTGCTTAAACCTCTAAGTGGGAGTGTGTTGAATGTTGTTAATAAACTTCCAGACACTATCAGTGGTTCACCTGCCAAGAGATTTGATTCTAAAGGTAATATTGTTTGGGTTGGCGCCGCCATATCATCATTTGGTTTCACAATAAACAAGGATTACTTGAAAACCTACAATCTTCCTGAACCTGATAAATGGATTGATTTGGCTAATGAAACTTATGGTTTAACTCTCCCAAGGACTTCTGTGGGTGTAGCTAATGCTGTGACATCCACATCCAATACCCGTATGTATGAGATTATCATTCAACGTTATGGTTGGGTTGATGGTTGGAAGATAATTACATTGATAGGTGCAAATGCTGAGATATATGATCAGTCTGAAGCTGTTAGGGAGAGCGTTATATCTAAACGTATTGGTGTGGGTTTAACCATAGACTTCTACGGTTACACTGCACAGATTCAAGCTCCAGGAGTTGCATATTACGTTCTTCCAAAGGATGGGACTATAGTGAATGCAGATCCCATTGCATTGCTAAAGACGAGTAAGAATGTTGAGGCTGCCCAAGCTTTCATTGAGTGGGTTCTATCACCTGAAGGTCAGAAGATATGGCTTGATCCCAATGTAAATCGCATGCCAATAAATGTTGAGGTTTTCAATACCCCTGAGGGTAAGAGTAGGCAAGATCTATATTTACAGTATAATCTTACATTGAAGGCTGCAACAATAGAGTTTAGTGATGAACTTGCTTCATCCTATGAGCAAGCTTTAATATGGTTCTTTGATTCCACCATTGTTAAGCCTCAAGCTGAGCTTAGATCTGCATGGATTAAGCTGATACAAGCCAAGGTTAACAATAAGATTTCTCAGGAGAAGTTTAAGGAGTTGGTGGATAATTTAGCAAATCCAACTAAGTTGACTTTCATAGATCCACTTACAAATAAGCCAACCACATTCACCATGGAGTATGCTCAGAAGATAAACTCCTACATGAAAGATGTTGACTTTAGAACTAATATTTGCAGTATATGGAGGAATGCAGCTATAGCTAGATATCAGCAAGTTGCCAGTGCCGTTGGTGGATGAAAATCCACTTATATCCTAATTTTTATACAAATTATTGTGGTTTGGATGCATGCTTTGCGGCGTAGACACGTAGACTTATTTCTACTTGTTTCGTATCTTGCTCCACTAATATTCTTCATATTCCTATTCATACTCCCCCTATCCCTATTACTTTCATCATCATTCCTCTATTATGGTAAACCATCACTTTACTGGTTTACCTCGATTTTTAGCGATACATACTTCGTTAACTTCAACCCTAGAACTGGATATCTATTTAATGTTTATGGCGATACCATGTATATTTGGGGTTTAGATTACGGTATAATAATAAACACTTTGATCGTTGCATTAGCTACAACAATCCTATCTACGGTTATGGGTTTAATTTCAGCTTTCATCTTGGCTAGATATGATTTTCCAGGTAAGAGTTTGTTTAGGGTTTTACTTTATGTTCCAATGCTTGCCACCCCATTTGTGAATGCATATGTTTTGGGTAAATTGTTTCATCCAACTAGTGGTTTGATAAATTACATTTTCTATGATTTGCTTCATATCCTCCCATATAGGATTGATTTGAATGGTCTTGTGGGTATTTCCATTGCTCAGAGTTTAAGCTATTTCCCAATAGTTTACTTGAATTTCCAAGCTTCATTGCTTAATATTGACCCCAGCTTGGAGGAGCAGGCTGAGAATCTTGGTGCTAAGGGGTTTTCACTTTTTAGGCGTGTAACTTTCCCATTGGCTTTGCCGGGGCTTACTGCTGGTATGATAATAACTTTCATATTTAGTATGGAGGATCTATCTGCCCCCATTGGGTTTATTGGGTATAGTGGTAATCCTTTGGCTAAGAAGGTTATGTCATATTATATCTTCCAATCTTTTAGTGAAGCTATGAGGGGTGTTATAACCCCTGAAACTTCTGCTCTCTCAGTAATATTGTTGTCCATTTCCATTGTAGGTTTCATGTTTATAAAGCGTTATGTTTCCCTTAAAACCTATGCTTCATTGAGTAGGGGTGGTAGGTGGAATCCTAGGGTTAGGCGTATTAATGGATTTAAATTACTTGTAGTCTACATTTTTCTCGTAGTATTGGTTTTAGTTGGCTCTATGCCTCAAGTTGGTACTGTGATTTTAGCTTCTACGGATTGGGTTGTTAGTGGGGTTACCCCTAAGAACTTTAGTTTAGAATACTTTTATAGGCTTTTGCATCCCAGTGTTAGTAGAGCAATCTCCAATAGTGTAATTTATTCATCTATTGCCGTTTTAATTGCAGTATTTATAGGTGCTTCTTCAGCTTATTGTGTTGCTAGGTTTAAGGGTATTTTAGCTTCAATACTCGACATTTTATCCACAATTCCAGTTGCAATTCCAGGTATCGTCCTTGCAGTTGGTTATTTCATGTTTTTCACTTCATTATTTAGGTGGACCCCTCTAGACCCATTAATTGATCCTGCACCATTACTTGTTTTAGCTTACTCATTTAGGCGTCTCCCCTTCGCTGCTAGGAGTATATTTGCTGGTTTGCAGCAAGTTCATGTTTCATTGGAGGAGGCTGCCATGAACCTTGGTGCTAATAGGTTTCAAACGCTCTTTAGAATTGTTATACCCTTAATATCTATGAATATTTTTGGTGGAGCTATTCTGACTTTTGTTTACTGTATGTCTGAATCCAGCACCAGTGTTACCCTTGGAGCTTTGAGGTGGGATAGGGGGCCTATCACATTCTATATAAATCAAGTTGTATATGGTAGTATTGTGGTTGGTGCGGCTAGTATTGGTGCAGCTTTATGCGTATTACTGATGACCATTCAAATATTGGCCATAATAATATCCAATTATGCTTTGAAGCAGAGGTTTGCGATTTATGGATTTTAGTTTGGGGTGAATTTTGTTATGGTTAGGGTTAAGCTTGAGAATGTTTATAAGAGGTTTGGTAGTGTTGTTGCGGCTGATAATGTTTGTTTAGATATACTTGAGGGGGAATTCTTCACAATTCTAGGTCCAAGTGGGTGTGGTAAAACCACAACTTTACGTATCATTGCTGGTTTGGAGCGTGTGGATTCTGGTAGAGTTCTATTTAATGATGTTGATGTAACCAATACACCCCCCTATCTCCGTGGGACTGGTATGGTTTTCCAGAATTATGCTTTATGGCCTCACATGACAGTTTTTGATAATGTAGCATTTGGTTTGAAGATTAGGAAGGTGGGTAAGGATGAAATTAGGAGGAGGGTTAAGGAGGTTTTAGAGCTTGTTAAATTGTCTGGTTTGGAGGATAGGTATCCACATCAGCTTTCTGGAGGTCAGCAGCAACGTGTAGCTTTGGCTAGAGCCCTAGTCATAGAGCCTAAAGT
>NZ_JANGFQ010000164.1:0-4255 GCF_024707025.1 Candidatus Culexarchaeum yellowstonense | reverse complement strand
CTACGTCTAACAGTATGTAGCTTACAATGAGCTGCAGCCCTTAATCCTTAAATAGCTGAAGCTTTAATTATCAGGTGGTGCAGAAAATGTCTTATTCAAAACTCCTTGAAAAATACGTTGTCAATATTGCAACTTTCTTCCTACTTAATTTACCGGAGGGTCTGCTCCGCAGAATTTTTAGTGAGAAAAACAATTTCAGACCTTCTCCTCCTCCATTACCAAAACCTCCGCCCGCCATGGAGATTATGATAGGCCCTCCACGTGTGCCCATAGCTGAATATTTAACTGCAACAAGGATAGAATATATCCCAGACAGGTTTTTGTTAGATATATCAGGTCCTGTTGAGGAGGTGATTGAGGCTGTTAAGAGGCTACCCTCGTTTTTTAGTGATTTAGGCTATGACCTGGACAAGATGGTGAGGTATGTTGAAATAAACTTCCCACCGCAACCGATCGATGTAAAAGAGGCTGTGAGAAGCTTACGATCTCTAGTAATATTCAAAGGGAGTGAGCATTTATCAAAATTAGTTGGCACTGATGTTGGTGTTTTCTCATTTTCACTAAGCTTCCCGGAAACCCCATTAACATTAAATTGGCTTCATTTAAGGGTAGAACCTGATGTTAATTCACCTAACTCACGAATTTTTGTTAACATTATTAAACGAGCAGAAAAGTTAAGTGAGGGAGCTGGTTTCCTCACTATAATCCCCCGGATCTTAACTGTTATAAAGGAGCTTCTGGAGGGATGTTATGATTAATACTTATACATCAGAATGCGGAACCGTAACAATGACCGACGGGAGACGCTTAATCATTAATATTCCTGAAGATATGTTTACTTCTCCAGGATATTTAAGTAGTATATCTCTTAGGATAAATACTGAAGCTCTTGGAACTATTAACAACATGCTTAATCGCCTTAGCAAACTCGTTAACAAAATCGACTTTGAAACAATAAACAACCTATTATTTCAGCCAACAGTTTTTCTAGATATCCTAACATTTCTAGAAGAAGTGCATGAGTTCATGGGGAGAATTGGACTATATATGTATGAGCATTTTCAGGTTGAGATTTCACGATGGATTGATGATGAAGTGGAGGGCTGGAATTACTTACAAATCAAAGTGATATTGCTTGGAGGCGGGATGAATGAGATATCTAGAAGGGGAATAGATAAATTTATGCTTCTCAAAAGTTTAGTTTCAATAGCAACCCAAATCTTACCACAACAACTACGTCGAGAGGTTGTAGTTTTGGTGGAGTAGGCTTGTCGCATAGGGTGTTTGAGCCCAAAACTTTTTATGACTTAGCGATTCATGTCAAAAATCAGCTATTCCATATAATTCCTCAGGAACTAAAACAGGCGGCGGATAGAACCTGTATTAGCAGAACCTATTATGCTGTCTTCCTTTCATTCAGGGATAAGATATTAGTATTGCCCTTTCAAAATGCAGAACTTAGAAGACGTATTGAACGCACGAACGATGCTCACGCCATCGTAGCGGAAACAATCAGAATAATTGATGCTGACATAGGAGATTTTATCGTGAATTTAAGAAAATTACGGAATGATGCAGATTATAAGACTGATATTGCACCTTCCCCAGATAAAGTAGCCTACGCTTTCAAAATAGCAAATGAAATTTTTAGCAAATCGGCTTTTATAGTTAGCAAGATCAAGGAGTCTGATATCATTTCAGCGTGGAGTAAAATACAAAGAAGAAGACAAAAAGAACGCTTCTATTTAGAATGATGCAGATCCATCGCTAAGTTTCTATAAACTTCATGACTTACCAATAGTTCGAGGAAGCTCATATAAATTATGTCAAAGCTCATGTGGATTGAAGTTTTATGTTAATAATTCTGTTTACGGCTTCAAGTCTTTCCTCTCTATCCCCTTAGCAGTTCTTCCGCAATTAGAGCACTTCTCAGAAAGCAAAATAACTCCTTCAACTACTTTCCTCCAAGAAGCTTACCTATATTTCATTAGCGTATTACCAGATAAAAACTTTTAGAAAATGACGGGCTTCAATAAGCTGAATGAATATAGCGTGATGAAAGATTGTGGAAAACATTAAAGTCTCATGATTTTTGAAATAACATAGAGCTAAGAAATACTGGAGCACTATTCAAGTAAAAGAGGGTTGAAACACTTCACCGAAAAAGAGCTTTAAAAGTAAATAGGGAATAAACTATCCGGATGAAAATCAATAACGCTATTCTCAAGATCCATCTTCTGCGATTTCTGTACGTTCAAATATTCTTTTAAAGATCTGAAGCCGGAAACCTTAAATATTTCTGTATCTTATTTATTTAGGTGCTTTCATGCTAAAGGAATATGAGGACTCCCTTCTAGATTTGTTTGGTAGGTTTTATCGTCAAATTGGAAGCTTTCAAGACCAGGATGGAAATGTCTATCTTGTTTTTGAAAGACGTAGGTTTAAGCTTTTCAGGGAAAGGGTAATTTTGAGAAGGGAGCTTCTGGAGGAAAAGGAGTCTAAGCTTCCAGGCTCCACTCTCTACATTCCAAAACTCAAGAATAAGTTAAAGCTGTAGTGACAGCTTTTTGGAGTTACCTATTCTAATATCGCTACTCAGCTTATGCCTTGGAGTAATAAACCTAATTCTCCTATTCTACTATCAATACCTGAAGAGAGGTAGGCTGAGGATAATACATCATCCAAAGCTTTTAGATGAAGTCCATGTAGCAAGAGGAGCAAAGTTTGAAGGTGGAATCGAAAATCTGGAAGAAGTTTTCCAATAAGGCTTACCCCAACTGAGCTGACATTGATCTACTATAACTTAAATGCTAAAGCAAGACCAAGCACACTTGAAACAGGATTTAGAATAAACTCTTCAGAAAAGACTTATGAAAGAAGGTTTAAGCTAATCTTCGAATAATTTGGAATTATCGGCAATTTCTATTTCAATAAAACTCATTCTTATTGCTAACATCCTCTTTTCATGGTTTATGAGGTCATCAGCAAAACTATTAGAAAGGATTATCAATTAAGCAGGTTAGGTTTAGAGTGCAAGGTTGAGGATTCTTTTTTGCCATGAATCATTACGGCACTCCTATACTCAAAGTTGATTTGTACGAAGGGAAAGTTTAGAATATGGAGGCTATAGCCTAACTGATTCAGCTTACATTAATCATGCTCTAAATCAAATATCTCAGCTCTAGACTTAGATAACAACTTTCGTTACAAGCATAATAATAAGGGATATAGTACTTCTGCTTGCTACACGTAAATCCCAAGCAGGGATATCGGAGGCTAAGCAAGTAATGTATTCAAGGATCATAGTCATCCTGCTGCTGGCCACGATAGCTATGGTGTTCTGGAAAGCTATGTATACGTACATAGCGCTTTTCGGTCCTATAGCAACCTCATTCGGCTGCAGATGGTCCCCATACTGCTAGCAATGACTAGAGCTGCCCGATTCACTAAGGCTGCGCGCGTAGAGAGATAGATGGTAAGCTGGGAAAGTTGAAAAGATTGAGCCTCCTTTAAGAGAAGATATCTTATCTGAGGATTTCATAAAGGAGTTTGAAGCAGGACAATTCTCCATTACAACCCTATCGATAATTTGTCCATTTTACGGTGAAAGAAGTAAAGCATCCTCAGTTACACTTGATGGAGAGCAAACAATCGGAAGATGTATAAATTGTAAAAAGCCAATAAAAGACCTCAATTTTACTTTAAGGTATTATTGCGGCGCTCTTCTGCCAGATAGTAATATAATCATAGGAGGGCTTCTAGGAAAGGATTTAGAAAAGTCTAAGTTTTTCGAGGGTTTCACGATTTTACTTCATCCAATCGTTAGGAAGGAGTGTGACACAACAGGAGGGAAGAAGGACTTGAAAGGCTGGCTAAGTTTGCAGCTATAGGCAGAATTTAGGTTAGAGGAAATACCGGAAGCTGGCAAAATGGAGGAACTAAGTAAATTGGAGAGAGATGAGAAGATTAAAGAAAGCGCTTTCACATTTAACGCCGTCCTAATTACTGGAGATAAGGCAATGAAGGCTTTCGCCCAAGCAAAAGGTCTATTCTGCCTACATGTTTAATTAATGTTTGAAAAACTACCTACAATAATCGAAATGCACTTATCAATTAACCGCTTACACCTAGGGGATAAGTTTCTATACTCCATTAGTTAACCTTTCCAATTCTTATATTATTCTAACGCGCGCGTAAATCTATCCTAATAGTTTAATCAATAAGCTCCTATTTATATTAAGATTGTAGGAATGTT
>NZ_JANGFQ010000227.1:0-4287 GCF_024707025.1 Candidatus Culexarchaeum yellowstonense | reverse complement strand
TATCATCATTCAACCAATTCCAAGCCTCATACATCCTCAAACTCATAATATACCTATCCATCATAAAATTCATATACAGATCAAGCTGGTCCAGAAGCCTATTCATACTAATAATAACCTACATCCTATCCAGCCTAACACGACTCATAACACCAACAATTCCAATGCCAATCTAAAAATTACTATCAAAACGATAGTAATTTGACAATGAACAGTTTTATTTGTCGATATATATATATTGGTTTTTCTATAATGTTTTTTGAGGTGCCCCTTAAATGAAAGGGGTTAGAAATACCTCACTACTATACATAATACCATTAATAGCAATTCTCGCAATACCAATACTCTGCGGAAACGTCTATGCCGTTACACGGTCAAGTAGTGGCGGCACATATGTCACATGGGGTCACATATATCCCCCTGGAGGAACATACCACTACCACACAATAGGCTACTTTGCATGGGCTGCCCAGTGGGAAGACTCCTTTAGTCACGATGGTGATGGAGAAATATACATGGGTGGTAGTGAGGGGACAACATCATGGTACTGCGGAGGACAACAATGGTGGTCACAACCAAACCAAATAATGTATAAAATAGAAGTAATAAAAATAAAAGACTTAACAACACAAACAGAATACACAGACCCGAACATAATATATAGTCACGTATATTTCCATGATGGTTATGTAAGACCTCAAGGCTCACCATATGTGGATACTATTGTTAACTTATTATGGGCTATTGTTCAAACAAAAACAGGATTCTCATTTCCAAACCCATTCCAACTAATATCAAGCTATACGAGTGTTGGTAACAGCTATGGTGAAATTACGGTTTATGGTAGTGGAAGCCTAAGCGAATTTAAAACTTACGTTAAGTTTTCATATACTGGTACTAGTGGGTTTAATTCCACGCATACTTATGAGGTTACTTGTAGGTTGACTTGGTGGGCTTCATTCTCTATATGGGTTGAGGGGGGTCTCCAAGGGAGGAACCCAATTGAGGGGGAGGGCATAATATCTCCAGAAAGTGGACAAGCAGTAGACACAGCATATGCAGCTGCCACAATAGACATAACATTCACAGTCACACCAAGCTAAAGTGATCACTATGAGGAAATACCTAAACAAGAAATACATAACCATTTTTTCAATAATAATCGTAACAATACTTTTATTAGGAAACTACTTCACATGCCCACGCTACTTAAACCCAATTGGGTTAGATTCATTCGATGAATCTTTAGTATGGTTTAAATATTATAAGTTTAATAGTACGGTAATTCATTATAGTAATCCTCTTCTAGGAGAAGCGGATTTTGGGTTCATCACATACGTACCAATACTTCGTGCCCCAACAATCCCAGAAGATGTTAAAGAGATAAGCGTTGTAGTTAAGAAGATAAATGAGAGAACATGCAATCTATTAGTAAAGGGGTTTATCATAAATATTGAGGGAATCACCATATTCCTCTACCCCAACAACACTGAAATCCAATGGTCTACAGTCTTCTTCTATGATAAATTTTTATCTGATTTCTCGGAATTCGATTATAGAATTTACCACGACTATTATTATCTTCCAAAAACTTTGTATGCACGCATTGATTATACAGTTCATGCAATCATAAACCCATATGCCGAAATATGGTATAGCGACTATAAATACATAACCACTGGATTCCACATAAAAATCTATAGTGGAAGCATAACAATCCCAATAACAATAATACCAGAGTAATGAGCCAAACACAACGTTTAATGATGCAATGTTTATTGGCAGTTCCATGTTAGATTCCGCTTCACATTCTATTTTTAGTGATTTATTACTTGATGGTTCAGCTACGGTGATCGATTTGGACTTATATGTGTCGGGTTCGATTGCTGTGAACTTGTATGAGGGGGCTGAACCTTTATTCTTTGGTTGTAATCTTCCGTGCTTCTGTGATCATTTTCTCTATTTCCGTCACTCTCTCCTTTATGCTTTCAGAATCAAGTTTTGCTTCATGGAATCCCCATACATGTAGTGTCCATGCGGCATCCCATGAGGATACAAACCACCTTCCAAGTTTTTGAGAAATCATCCTAACTGCTTTATCAAGTTCTGTGGCAGTCCATCTACCCCTCTTCTCTACGGCTTCGAGGATGTCGTTCAAGTTGAAGTGCACTGTAAGGGCCTTCACAGTCTCTTCAGCAGCTTTATACAACTTCTCACTGGCTTGAACAGGGTCCTTATCAATGAAGTTCATGCCCTCCTCAAAATACCTTAAAGCAAGCTCAATATGGGAATCAACAACGATCTTAGGATCTAAATTTAAAGACTTAGCTAAAAGGTCAATGATAAGTGGTTCAGCATCAAAACCTTTCCTCCTCAACTCCTCAAGAAGCCTTTTCGGAATTATTATACTCATGATTAGAACCCAACATTATCTATCCACACTGCCAGCTTAATAAGCTTCCCTAAAATGTCGACATGCCAACTTCTGCTAAGATCTTACCTTCCTAACTCATCACATTTACAGCTTTGGGAGTAACTTTATTCTCAAGTTGTTAGATTAAAGAATTATGTCCAATAAGACAGCAGTGGGGGATGAAGGTATTCCACTATGTTTTAATTCAAACCGTAATAAGTTTCTTATACTTCCCCTCAAATCTTTTTATGGTGTCCCCATTGAAGTTTAAGGGGGTTTATAAAGCTGCAAAACTAATTAAAGTTTCCATGGAGGTTGATAATGGCATTATAAAAAGTATTAGGATTACTGGTGATTTCTTCATGTATCCGGAGGATGCTATTAGAGGGTTGGAGAATGCGTTGGTCGGTGCGAAATTGGATGCTGTTGAGTTGGAGGGGAGGGTTTCAAAATTCCTCTCAGAGGGGTCTGTAGAGTTCCCCATGATGACCGCTAGAGACATTGTTAATGCAATACTTTCAGCTAAACCTGAAGGGTAGAGGTGTACATTGGTATTGCTGGATTATATTAGGGTATCCATTGGTACTGCTGCTAAACTGGGTTTACTGAGAATTAGGGTTTTAGCTGAACCCACAACAGCGTACTTCATGACCTTTACTGATGGTAGGTGTATGGCTAATTGTGCATTTTGCACACAAGCTAAGGATAGTAAGTCCGACCCAGAATATTTATCCAGAGTTACTTGGCCAAAATTCAAATTCAATGATGTTCTAAACGCAATTAAACATGCTGATGGATTTAGACGGATATGCATTCAAACCCTAATATACCAAGGATACGTTGAAGATACTGCAAACATAGTTTCAAGTATAAGGAAGGTCACGAATTTGCCAATATCAGTTTCAATACATCCTAGAAGTATTGATGATATTATCCTCTTAAAGAATTGTGGTGTTGATAGGATTGGGATAGGAGTTGACGCTGCATCTGAATTGGTGTTTAGGGAAGTGAAGAAGATTTTCTCTTGGAGTAAAACTATGGATATGGTTTTGAAGGCTGCGGAAATTATGGGTCCATATAAGGTTTCAGTGCACTTAATCTATGGTTTAGGGGATTCCGATAAAGAATTCATATCCATGATTAGTAGACTATACGAGTCTAAGATTAATGTTGGTCTATTTGCATTTACACCAATGGAGGGTACACCCATGGAAAATCATCTGAAACCAGATGTATCATCATATAGAGCCGTACAGTTAGCTCATTACCTATTAAAACATAATATGGCAAGCATGGATAACTTTGAATTTGATGATTCTGGGAGGCTTAAAGCAATAAACGTCGATAAAACCCTATTGGCTAGGGTTGTTGAAAGTGGTGAACCATTCAAAACGTCTGGATGCCCAAATTGCAACAGACCATTCTACAATGAGTCTCCAGGTGAAACCATATACAACTATCCAACAATAGATATGGCTTTAATGGATTTATGGAAAATAAAATTACAATTAAAACACATACTTAACAATGGAAAAGAATTTTAACAAGGTATATTCATGAGCTTTATGGAGAAAAAAGGTTGAGTGTTTATTTTATGTTTTATTTTTTCCATGCGTCTAGTGGTGGTTTATGGTCTGGTGGTATTGGAGGTTTATACTTCCTACCCCTAAGTCTCTTGGCATGTTCTTCCTTCGCTTTTTGGAGTAGTTCAGGTGTTGTTAGGAGGTCTAATGCTGTTGTAGCCATTGTTTTTGCTGCAAATATTAATGATTTATGTCCTAGGCCAACACCGCTTTGAGCAACATTCTGCCATGAATGTCCAGGTGTCCCAAGAACCCATGTTGCTGTTCCAAATTCCACAGTCGGAGCCTTCC
>NZ_JANGFQ010000159.1:0-4318 GCF_024707025.1 Candidatus Culexarchaeum yellowstonense | reverse complement strand
TACTTGAGGGGGAATTCTTCACAATTCTAGGTCCAAGTGGGTGTGGTAAAACTACAACTTTACGTATCATTGCTGGTTTGGAGCGTGTGGATTCTGGTAGAGTTCTATTTAATGATGTTGATGTAACCAATACACCCCCCTATCTCCGTGGGACTGGTATGGTTTTCCAGAATTATGCTTTATGGCCTCACATGACAGTTTTTGATAATGTAGCATTTGGTTTGAAGATTAGGAAGGTGGGTAAGGATGAGATTAGGAGGAGGGTTAAGGAGGTTTTAGAGCTTGTTAAATTGTCTGGTTTGGAGGATAGGTATCCACATCAGCTTTCTGGAGGTCAGCAGCAACGTGTAGCTTTGGCTAGAGCTCTAGTCATAGAGCCTAAAGTTCTCTTGCTTGATGAGCCTTTAAGCAATCTTGATGCTAAACTTAGAGTTGAGATGCGTGGTGAATTGAAATCTCTGCAGAGGAGGCTTAAAATAACAACAATATATGTCACCCATGATCAAGATGAGGCATTGACATTGTCGGATAGGATTGCAATTATGAATAATGGTAGAATACTACAGGTTTCAACACCAATTGACATCTATAATAAGCCTAGAGACTTATTTGTTGCATCATTTATTGGTAAATGTACTGTGCTGATTGGTGTGGTTCAGAATCGTAGTGATGGCTATCTTGAGGTTAAATGTGATGATATGGTTTTGTGGGGTGTTCCAGCATATGAGGATTTAAACATCAATGTTGGTAGTAGGGTGGCATGTATACTTAGACCTGAAAGTTTTAAGCTTGAGGCATCAGCTTCGGATAATGTTTTTGATGGTTATGTTAAGCATGTATCATTTTATGGTTCACGTAATGAAGTTAGGGTTGCAGTGAAATCTAGTGAGTTAATAGCATCCTTTGATTCCAGTGTGAATATTGATGTGAATAAGCCAATTAAGATTGCTATACCGAGGGATAGGGTTATAGTCATACCATACCATGATACTTAACGTTTTTAAATTAATTCCCTCCTAATCTATTACCGATTGTTATGGGTGATGTGAGGTTTGGGAGAGTTCATTTGCTCCTCATAGTTGTGCTATTCTCCATATGCATACTTCCATCAGCCACAATATCCCAGCCTATGGTGGTAACAGACCCCATAAAGTATCCCCTCCCATCGTGGCCTGCTTTATGTGTTTTGAATGGCTCCTTTAAGGTTGTGATTAGAGCTCCAAGCTCTGCAACGAAATGGCTCTTCTCAATAACTCATAATACGGTAAACGTTAAATATGACATTGAATCATTCAATGGCTTTTATAATTCAAGTAGTGGGCTTTGGACATTTTATCTGCAAGTACCTTCAAATGCTCTTGAGGGGTTGTATTCACTCAGAGTTTCATATGTTGCTGATGGTGCAAGTTACGTTTACACTCAACCGAAGTGTGTGTATGTTTTCAAGACTTATCCAGGGTACTTGTTGATTGCACATGTGAGCGATACACATTTACCCTATGGTGCTGATGTTATTGCGAGAGCCATATATGAGCTTAACCTCATTAGACCCACTATAATTGTGCATACAGGGGATCTTGTTGATATAGGTGTAATTGCTTCCGCTTGGAATTATGCTTGGTCAATAATATTCAATGGTTCCTCTAAAATCCCAATTCTAGTTATTCCGGGTAATCATGATCATTCAGGTGATGATGCTGCAAACTATCAGAGGTATTGTGGTCCACTATACTATAATCTGAGTTTTGGGAATTTCCACTTCATTGCCATGGATACTCGTGAATTAGGTTATGTTGATATTGATCAACTTAGATTTGCTGAGAATGTTTTGAAGAAGATTGGCATTAATGATGTTAAGATCATGCTTATACATCACCCAATCTTTGGAAGTGGATTCATGGTTAGTGGTTCTTGGCAAAACATCAATGCTCTAAGGAGCTACCTATACTACACTTGGGATAGTAATTTGAATGTTGCATCGGAATTTCTTAGACTTGTGGAGCAGTACAATGTTAATTTAGTTTTAGCTGGACATATACATAGAGAGCAATTCAACATTTACAATGGTAAATATGTTTTTGAGACCAATGCTCCAGCAGGAGGGTCTTTGCCATCAGGTGTTTACTGGTCTTATAGGTTAGTGAATGTTAGTGGTGATGGTAAGATTAACGTTTTGAGTGTTGGAGGTAAGGAGCCTCAAAATTCGCCATCCTCCTACCCAATTGGCTCATTAATATACTATTATGCTCCCAGGAATGATGGCTCCACAAAATCTTCATCAATAAAGATCTATAACAATCTAGATGCAACTATAAATCCACTTGTGGAATTCATTGTTGATGGCTCCATACCTGTAAGCAGTTATAGATTCTATCCAATAACTCCAAAAGATTACTCTGTAACCAGCGTTGGTGGTGTGCATATAGTTAGCTTTAGGGTGAGCATCCCTGCTAAGACAGTTTACTCCATAACATTCACAGCTATTAATGAAACTGTTAAACCAATTATTTCAGTTGATGTCGTTAAGAGTGATGGTGGCTTGGTATTCAATGTTAATGCCACTGATTCCGGTGTGGGTGTTAAGCGTGTTGGTTTGAATTATCAATTCACGTTTTCCGATGGTTCTAAGAGTTCATGGTATAATGTTAATGATATTCCACCGAAAATTGTTGCCAATAGGGATCAGATAATCTACTCTTACAGTTCACTGCTTTACACGTATACGTTGAGTCTTCCAAGTAATGTTCAAAGCGTCTCATACTCACTTATAGCCGAGGATTTCCTTGGAAATGTGGGATACTTTAATGGTACATTCACCGTTTCAGTGCCAAAGCAATACACGTTGACTATTGATTCATCTCCAATTAGTGGGGTTCAATTTACATTGTCAGGCTCCACATATACCACTAAGTTCTCCAAATCCCTCCTTGCTGGAAATTATACCTTGAGCTTCCCAACTGAGGTTAATGTTGGTGGAGTTAAGTATGTTTTTAGTGGTTGGAGTGATGGATTTAGCAGTTCAACTAGAACTATAACCTTAAATTCCGATATCAGTTTAACTGTTTACTACAAGGCTGAAGTTCCTCCACAAACGCCATCATACTGGATCTACATTGCAATTGCATCCTTATTGGCATTGATGGTAATTATTGTTGTGATATATAGGCGTAGGTGAATGTTATATAGCCCCCTTCCTCTTTAACTCTAAAATTTCCTCCTTTTTATACCCCAATAATTTCATTAGCACTTCTTCTGTGTGTTGACCTAGCATTGGTGGTGGCTCCTCAACTTTTAATGTGGTTTTAGCATATTTTATTGGTATTCCGAGTTGCTTTAGTTTCCCAATTTTTGGATGATTTACTTCAACTACCATTTCCCTATGCAAGATTTGTGGGTCGCTTAGTATTTCGCTAACTTCATTTACTGGTGCGCATGGAACTTCATTCTCCATGAATATCTTTATCCAGTAATCTCTACTATTACCCTTAAATATCCTGTTTAGTTCCTCCAATAATTCATCTCTATTCCTAACTCTATCCGGATTTGTTGCATACCTCTTATCATCCATTAAATCTTCTCTCCCAATTGCTTTACACATCCTTCTCCAAATATCATCATTACCCACTGCTAGTGCAAACCATTTCCCATCTTTATCTTGGAAGCATTGGTATGGTACTATGCTTGGGTGTGCTGAACCCATCCTCTTGGGGTTTACTCCTGTGGCGAAGTAGTTCATTGCCATATATGTTAACCATGATACCCCAGTATCCAGTAATGATATGTCTATCCTCTCACCAACGCCAGTTTTATCCCTCCTATATAGTGCTGCTATTATGGCTATTGCTGCATACATTGCTGCACCAATATCGAATAGTGCAACTCCTATTCTAACTGGAGGCCTTCCCTCCTCGCCAGTTATGCTCATGAATCCAGACATTGCTTGTATTAGTAGGTCGTATGCTGGGTAATCTTTGTATGGTCCAGTTTGCCCAAATCCACTTATCGAACAATAAATTATTTTAGGGTTTATCTTGCTAATTGTCTCATAATCTATTTTAAGTCTTTCAGCAACTCCTGGTCTAAAGTTTTCAATGAATACATCGCTCTTCTCAGCTAACCCATATATTATCTTTAATCCATCTGGATGCTTCAAGTTTACCGTTATGCTCTTCTTATTCCTATTTACCGATAGGTAGTATGCTGCCTCCCCATCTATGAATGGGGGACCCCAACTCCTCGTATCATCCCCCTTCAATGGCTCCTCAACCTTTATCACTTCAGCCCCTAAATCTCCAAGTATCATTGTGCAGAATGGACC
>NZ_JANGFQ010000179.1:0-4320 GCF_024707025.1 Candidatus Culexarchaeum yellowstonense | reverse complement strand
TTCTGGAAGTGGGATATTGGCGTTAAACCTCTGGAGGGATATACCACCAGGAGATAATCCACCAGAAATATTGAATATGGTTGTTGAAGTTATAAGTGGATCAAGAGACAAGTATGAGTATCACCGTGAATGGGGTGCATTCGTACTCGACAGGATAATACATACATCCACAGTATTCCCAGTGGATTATGGATTCATACCACAAACATGGTATTATGATGAAGACCCATTGGACATAATGGTCTTATCATATGAACCTCTTGAAATTGGATGCATAATAAAGGTTAGACCAATAGGTGTACTAATACTTGAAGATGAGAAGGGGGAAGATCCAAAAATACTCTCAGTTCCAATAGCAGACCCAAGATTCAATGGTATAACAAGACTGGAACACGTCCACCCACACCTACTAGTGGAGATAAGGGAATTCTTCGAAGCATATAAGAAGCTTGAACCAAATAAGTGGGTTAAATTTAAGATGTGGGGAGATCATGATTTAGCCAAGAGAATAGTTATGGATAGCATAGAACTATATAAGAAGACATTCCTGAAAACATAGAAGCATAAAGCATGAACACATATTTATACTGAAATAGGGCAATGAATAATGGATAAGGGTGTATGCCATCCAGCTACGTTAAAGGTAGGAAATTCGAATACACGGTTAGAGCGAAATTTGCAAAACATGGTTATCTAAGTATAAGGGCTAGTAGCAGTAAGGGGACACCTAAAGGTCAACATCCACTAGATATAGTAGCAGTAAAGGATGGTAAGGTGATAATGGTGGAATGCAAAATGCAGAGGGAGAAGATAACACTACAATTACTGAGGGAGATGAAGGAGCTTGGTGAAAAGTATGGAGTGAACACAGTGATAGTTCACAGTAATGGTAGGATAACATGCATAATAGTGCACGATAAGGATGGAATCGTAGATGAATTGAAGAATGTTTTTGAAGAAGTTAAGGTTGCAAAAATATTTAATGGAGAATATGAGTTTATTGAAGTCACATAACCTTATGGAACCTATCCCTCTCAATATACATATCAACCCTTCCATCACTGTAAATCACAAATTCCACAGGCATCCTAACACCATTGGAGTAAACGTAGAATCTATTGGACTCCATTAAATCATCCTCTGGAATTAGTGGCATGGTAATGCTTCCAAAAACCCCCTTCTGAACCAAGTACAGCATCCCACCCCTATTAACAACTTCAGCATTATCCACACCCATATATGTGGAGTAATGGCCGCAAAGCATATTCATCTTCCTCCTAACCCTAACATATGGAACTTCCTCAGGATCCCTCCCCAAAAGGATGGCATGGAGGGTTTGTGCAAATTCATCATATGGGAAGCCAGCTGAATTGGAAGCCATGGCAATGCCGAAACCATACTCCGGTAGTAGTGATAGGTGGGATGTTGAAACCAGTATTGACCCTCCATGTGAAACAAGTTTAGTTCCAAAGAACCCTTCAATCACACTCCAACCATAACCATATCCATGTCTACCATAAAGTCCCCTCGGGAATTCTATATGTATCTTGAACATCTCCTCAAGAGATTCTCTACCAATAACCCGTCTACCATCAAATACACCCCAATTCAAATTAGCCACCAAGTAATTGGATAATTCAGTAACGGAGCTTATCAATCCACCAGGAGCTGATATGAAGGAGAATTCAGGGTTATCTTCAACGTTTGGATATGGGTATGGTGTTGGTATGAATCGCCCAGATTCATCCACCCTATATGGTGTTATCCTATCAGGATCCCTCTCAAAAACGCTCTTAACGAAGGTGCTCCTAAACATTTTAAGAGGCTTCAAAACATTCTCAGTTACATAAACGTGGAATGGCATCCCACTAACATTTTGAATTATGTGTCCAAGCATCCTATAACCAGCATTTAGATAGAAGTATCTCCTTCCAGGTTCATCCACAATCTCATTTTGAGCTCCATTAACAAACCTATAGAAATCATTCACACTGGCCATGGGTATACCCATATGAAATCCCATACCACTCTGCAATATTATGGTGGAAGTCCCTAAATCTGGAATGCCGGAAGTGTGTGAGAGGAGGTGACGTATACGTATAGGCTTATCCTTAAACCCTATCTTTAATGGCACATAATTGGATACTGGATCGTCGAGGGATATCTTCCCAGACTCAACAAGCTGCATTATGGATAAAGCCACAAAGGATTTGGTAGTTGAACCTAAACCATAAAGGGTGTTGGGGGTTGCTGGGAGAGCTCTCTCCAAATCCCTATAACCAAAACCCTCACAATACAGAATACCACTCTTATCCACAATGGATATACTGAACCCTGGAACTTTGAAGCTCTTCATTAATTTTGGAACTTCCCTCTCCACATAACCCTTAACCCTATCAATCTCACGTGACATAACCATCAAATAATACTATTAACATTGAGGCTATTAAAGGGTTTGTAAAACGCCTAGAACCATGAAATTTACATTTATCATTTAACCATCATGAATAAAATGTTATTAAGTTGACTAGTACTTTAATCTTTCAAGTATTATTGAGGGGCAAACCCTCTTTACACCCTCAATACCTCCAATCCCCTCAGAAAGAATCCTTGAGAGGTCATTGCCATCCCTAGCCCAAATTTCAACCATAATCATATGATCACCAGTGGATATGAATACGTTTTTGGCTTCAGGAAGTTCACAGAGCTTCTTAGCAACTTTTAAGAGTTGCTGAGGCTCCACATCCACACCCACAATTGCTACAGAATTGAAACCAAGCTTGTAGGGATCAACAATCACAGTGAACTTATTTATAACATTACCCCTCTTCAATTTCTCAACCCTCTTCCTAATTGTAGACTCACTCAAATTCAGCCTCCTAGCCAATTCACTAAAGCTAATATCACCCTCCTCCATCAAAATACTTATAATCCTAAAATCAACCTCATCCACCATGACTAATTCACCCACCTAAAGTTTAAAACCATAACTTAGTGCTAAAATCGGACAATAAAGTTATATTATAGTCTTAAATATAAATTTATTGGGAAAGAAAATGAGGAAAATAAGTGAAGAAAATCTTAAAAACGCACTTTCAGGGGAAAGCCAAGCGCACATAAAGTACATGATTTACGCAGAGAAAGCTGAGGAAGAAGGGTTTAAAAACGTTTCAAGACTATTCAGAGCAGCAGCATACTCAGAATTCATACATGCAAAAAACCATTCCAAAATTCTAGGTATAATTAAAAGTACAAAGGAGAACCTTGAGAATGCAAGGAATGGGGAGAAGTTTGAAGTTGAAGAAATGTATCCAGCATACAATCTAGTTGCAAAGAGTCAAGGTGAAAGTGGAGTTGCATTAACCACAAATTGGGCTTTGGAATCTGAGAAGATCCACTTATCACTATACGAGAAGGCAAAGAGCAAAGTTGATATGGGAGAAGACATGGAACTAGGGGAGATACATGTATGTAGCATATGTGGATACACAGTTGTGGGGGAGAAACCTGAAAAATGTCCAATATGCGGTGCATCGAAGGATAAATTTAAAACATTCTAATGGTGATATATATGAGCGTGTATAAACCAGCAAACTATGAACATTTAATAGGATTAAGGGGGTTCAGCGAACAACTACTCAGAAACCACTTCCAATTATACCAAGGATACGTATCCAACACCAATAAACTCATGGAAACACTTAGAAACCTTGAAAGGGAGGGTAAAATTGGAAGCCCCGAATACGCTGAAGTTAAAAGGAGATTTGGATGGGAATTCAATGGAATGCGCCTCCACGAATACTACTTCGAAAACATGACGAAGGAATCCATGGAACCAAACAAGAATTCAAAACTGTACTTGAAGATTGTAGAGGATTATGGTTCTTACGAGAATTGGGAGAAGGAATTCAAATCCATTGGAGCTATGAGGGGGATTGGCTGGGTAGTATTATACTATGATGCAAAGGCTAATAGGCTTCTAAACGTTTGGATAAATGAACATGATGTGGGACATTTAGCTGGAGCAAAACCAATACTGGTCATGGATGTCTTCGAACATGCATATATGCTGGATTATGGATTGAAGAGGGTGGATTACATAGAAGCATTCTTCAAAGCCATCAATTGGAGAGAAGTTGAAAGGAGATTTGGATGAAGTGAAATTCAAATGGATGAAATAAATATCAACCCACATTTTTTTTACGTGACCCTTATAACCTCCTTCTCCAATATAAGGAATGTATGCTCCCATTGAGCCACAGGCTTCCCATTACCTTCAACCATATACGGGTACTCAGTAATGTATCCCCTATCCAACAA
>NZ_JANGFQ010000191.1:0-4336 GCF_024707025.1 Candidatus Culexarchaeum yellowstonense | reverse complement strand
TGCTAACCCTTTAATCCTACTTATCTTTGCATCCTTCTCCACAACCCCCATCCTCCTAGCAACATGTAGTAGCTTCCACTGATATTCATGCGTATTCTTCAATGCATTGACAATCCCTTCATCTATACTTAAGCCTCTAATCAATTCAACTATTGATTCTGGGTTTATTGGATTTGGTGTTATCAATGCCACTCTATATGAATCTGAAATCCTCCTCACATTCATCCTCATCTTCTCAGTTATCTTGGATGAGAGTATTGCTGCCAGAGTTCTATTACCATTAGTTCCAAGTGGTACATGTACTACTATTATTCTCCCCAACCCTTCCACTATAACCCTATTTGATGTTGGTATTGGTATTCCACATTTCAAGTGTTCTCCCAAAATTTTCTTAGCATACTCTATTGCTTCCCCTGTTAATGGGTATTCGCTTAAATCTTCACTTCCAATTATCTTCTCCCTTAAATCAGCTGTTTCCATGGCTGCTTCCATGGATACTGGTATTAGTTCTCCAATCCATGCTGGTATTGCTGCAATTTCATCACCCATATACTCCACGTAGACTTTCATTTCATCTTCATCTACGTTTATAATTCTCCAAGCTCTCCCAGCAAGTATGAATGGTTCTTCCCCATGTATTGCAACGAATTCTTCATCTAGTTCTCCTATGGCTCTCATGTTCTCCGTAGATATGACTTTAAACCTCCTTACATCTGGTATTACTGATAGGTTTTCGTAGTAGTATTTCCATGTCCTAATCCCCCTAGCCTTAATGGTTCCATCTTCTTTGAAGTATCTTACAACTCCTATGCTTGATAGGAATGATGCAACTTCAGATATTTCATTTTCACTTATATCCCTATATGGGTATGCTCTTCTGAAAACCCTTTTAACATCGCTTATATTCATAGGTCCATTATCCATTATCAATCCAACAATTTGGTGGGCTAATACGTCTAAGGCTTTTTCATGGATCTTTGCCGGTTCTAGGATTCCATTAACCCCTCTCCTAGCTAGAACTGCTGATTCCAGTATGTCATCTAGGGTTGATGATATTATTGTTCCCTTTGAAGTCTCCATTAATTTGTGTTTTGATCTCCCAATTCTCTGTATTAGGTTTACTGTTTGTCTTGGTGATGTGTATTGTATTACGTAGTTTACGAGTCCAATGTCCAATCCAAGTTCTAGGGATGATGTACATACCAAGAGTTTTATCTTCCCATTCTTGAATTCCTCTTCAACTCTTATCCTCTCTTCCCTTGATAGTGAACCGTGATGTACGCCTATATCGAATGGTGGATTCATCTTCCTAATAATTGTTGCAAGGTATTCAGCTGTTTCCCTAGTGTTTGTGAAGAGTAGTGTTGATCCATTTTCCAATACCAACTCCACTATCCTCTTAATTCTAGGTATTATAGTCTCCGGTATATCTGCATCCACCTTCCCTTCAATCTTCATATCATTGGTTACGGCTTCAACTTTCACTTCAATCTTTTTACCAATGGTTGAATCCACTATCTCCACATCTCTCCCTTCACCTGATAGGAATTTAGCTGCTTCCCATGGGTTTCCAATGGTTGCGGATAACCCTATCCTCTGATATTCTCTTCCACATATCTCCCTAAGTCTTTCCAGTGCTAGGGATAGTTGAGCCCCTCTCTTATCTGATATGAATTCATGTATTTCATCTATTATCACATGTTTAACTTTTGATAGGTGTTTGCGCATCCTCTTCCCTGGCAGTATTGCTTGTAATGTTTCTGGTGTTGTTATCAGTATTTGTGGTGGTTTTATGGATTGCCTCCTCCTAGCAGTTTCAGGTGTATCTCCATGCCTAACTTCTATGGTTAACCCAGCTTTCAAAGCTATTTCCTGCATCCTCCTCAATATGTCCCTATTCAATGCTCTTAGGGGTGTTATGTATATTGCCCTAATCCCCCTAGCTTCTTCATCCAGTATCTTACTCATTACTGGGAATAGTGCTGCTTCAGTTTTACCTGAACCTGTGGGTGCTATGATTAACACATTCCTTCCATCAAGTATTTTCGGTATTGCCTCTTCTTGGGGTTCTGTGGGTTCTATGTATCCATACTCCACAATCACTTTCTTGAGCTTTTCATTTAGTTTTTGGAAGGATTTCATGGGCTTCTATATCTCCCTCACAATTCTCCTTATATTGCTACTTGAATCTATCTCCCTCTTTAAGTGTTCTCTTATGGCTGCTCTAATGAATTCACTTCTACTTGGATATATCCCCATCCTTACAATTTCATCCATAGCTTTAACATATTCCTCCGGTAACCTTATGCTTAGAACCTTCATTTCAACCACAATATTTATTGTTAAATTCATTTAGATATAGATTCTTGCAAAAACTATATTAACTGTTTAAACCCATAAGTCTTTTTGGTGCATCATTTGTCCATTACGTTTGAGAGGTTTAAGACTGGGTTGGCTATTTTGGATGAAGTTTTACCCAGCGGTATACCTAGGAATAATATGATAATGATTTTGGGTGAGGGTGGAACTGGGAAGTCTGTTTTCATGCTTCAATTGATGTATTCTAGGCTCTTGGCTGGTGAACCATGTATATTCATGTGTTTCGATGATACCCCATTGAGCATACTTCAATCCGCCAATGGCTTCAATTGGAATTTGCTTGATTATACTGGTAAGGGTCTTTTAAGGTTTATAGACTGCTATTCATTTAGGATGAGTCCAGATAAAGCTTCAATACCTGAATATGTGGTTTACGTTGAGAATCCTAGGGAGCTTTATGATTTAGTTGGCATTTTAACTGGTTTAATGGATAGGCTTGGGATGAAGGGGAGGGGGGCTGTATTCATAGATTCCCTAACTGAACTTATGAGTTTAAGTGAATCTGCAGTGGCCCTTGAGGTTGTTAAGATCATTAGGGCTGAATGCGCTAAGGAGAGGGGGGTTCCAGTTTTCGGCACATTCCATTTTGGAGTTAAACCTTATGATGATTTGGAGCAGATACTTGAGTATGTGGTTGATGGAATTATAGATTTAAGGTATGATCCACAGTATATGCAGCAAGGCTTCCTAGTTAAACAGTTTAGGGTTAGGAAGATGAAGGGGGCTCCCCATCATACTGGTTGGATTAGCTTCAATGTTGATTCCACTGGTATATTTAAGATTTCAACTAAAACTTAGGTTTCCGCAGTTCCCATAAATGCTCGAAATATATTTTTGCTATATTCGTTAAGACTTTATTGTTGGACCATATTGCCATTGGGGTTCCAAGGATTTCTCCAAGTAGGATTATTGCTTCATTTTCATCAACTATTATCCCCCCTCCAAACATCTCCCCTCCAACTTCCCCTCTAAATCCATAGTTGCTTAGTATTTTCAGATAGTCCTTGAGTTCTTCATCCAATAGTATCTTCACATCAACCCCCCTCTTCAAATTTGATAATAGTATATCTATGAATTCTTTGTGGGCTTTGAAAACTTTGCTGGTCAATGCAATCCTCAAAGTTTTATTTACCCTCCTAATTGAGTTTAAGGTTCTCTCAAGTATTATTCCCACACCTCTAAGTATCATTACTTCAGATTTCTCTTCAAATCCAGCTTTCTCGTATAGTGGTTGTAGCTCTCTAACTATTCTCTCCCCTTGAATCTTCATCTCCTCTATCCCTCTACTAATCTTATCATTTACAACTTCAATTGGGGGTTTTGCCCTATACCTCTTAGGCCTCCCCTCCAATGTGATTATCCATCCATCCTTTATTAGGCTTAGTAGTATGCTGTGTATTTTTGCGTATGGTATTCCTGAGTTTCTGCTAATGCTCTTAGCATCCCCCTCACCCATCATCATTAGTGCTAGGTATGCTTTAGCTTGGTAGCTTGTTAATCCAAACTTTTTAAGTAGTTTCAGTCTATCCTCCAATTCAACCTACCAATCAACATTTGAATTGTTGGATTATATTAATATATTGTTTGATGTTTGAATTTATTATTGTATTTGGTTTGGTGTTGGCCATGAAGGTTTTGAGGAAGACTCAAAGTTTATGTCCGGAGTGTTTGAAGGTTTTGGATGCTGAGGTTTATGTGTCTGATGATAATGTTGTTAGGATTAGGAGGGTTTGCCCTGAGCATGGGGAGTTTGATGAAGTTTACACATTCTCAGACCCTACACTTTATGAGTGGGCTGAGAGGTATGCTCATGAGCCCAGTGGAGTCACAACTCCACACACTAAGAGTGTTAGGGGGTGCCCATTTGATTGTGGTTTATGTGAGAAGCATAGTTCAGCTACTGTTCTAGCGATAATTGATGTTACGAATAGGTGTAATATGCGTTGCCCAATATGCT
>NZ_JANGFQ010000109.1:0-4338 GCF_024707025.1 Candidatus Culexarchaeum yellowstonense | reverse complement strand
GGCTGCTTCATGTGTGGCTGAAATTCAGTATTTGATGGATAAGGGGTATGATGAGGAGCATATTTTCACTTTATTAAAGGATTATGCTTTTCCAGTAGGAGTGTTTTATATACTTTCAGTGTTGGTTAGGAGTAAGTTGAGCGTTGATGATTTGAGGAGTTCGCTGTCATTCCTGTTTGGTGGGCATAGGATTATTGTGGAGAAGGTTGCTGGGTTATTGAAGCCTCATTCGAGAATTCTTGATTTTGGGTGTGGTCAAGGGCTTCTCAGCTGCTCACTTGCAATGAGAGGCTTTGAAGTCTATGGTGTTGACATATCCCCAGAAGCTATTCAAATTGCAAATAAACTTGCTGAGAATCTTAAGTGCAAAGTATATTTCCAATCAATTGATGGTGGCACAATCCCATTTCCAGATGGATACTTTGATGCAATATTTTGTGTATGGACTCTACATGAAATCCCGCAAAACCAGATGTTAGAGATCTTAAGAGAATTTCATCGAGTATTACGGGAGGAGGGGTATCTATTCATAATAGATCAAGAGTATGTGGCACCATTCGAATTGATAAAAGCCAGCATGAATAAAGTTGGATTCGAAATATGCTCCGAGGTGGGAGTATCACCAGTATATGATCATGGGAAAATGTCAAAAGCCATACTAATAGAATACGTAAAAAGGAAGCAAGTCCCAAAATAACAGCGACATTAGACTAACAATACGCTAAACTACCTGCCATTCAAATTATCATTGATGTTGGCGGTATATGCTTAAACTTTATCTCGTCATCCTCAATGTATACTCCATACTTCTCCATTATGTTCAAACCTATTATTACGTCCGTGAGCAAACCATCAATAACTCCAAGTACCTCCTTCTCTGGTAATACATATCCTTCAACTTCTAAATCAACTACAACCCATCCAATCAACTTGGCATATTTCCCCTTCACGGCTAAGGGTATTTCTTTAGGCTCCTTTAGAGGCTCATATCCAATTTTCTCAGCGAAAATTTTGCTAATGTAGCTCCCTCTGGATCCAGTGTCGAATAACGTTTTAGCTTCCTCAACTCTTCCATCCTTATACACTTTAATTTTCTTCTCAACCTTAACCATAGCTACCACCTTTAAATAGGCATGCAAATATATAAAATCTTTAAATTACACTATTTACTCAATCAAACTTTTAAGGCGAATCATTAATGTTTAATCACATTCAAAACCTATCTTGAACACTTATTTTCATAACTATTTATCATGACTTACGAAGATGATTTTCTTATACATTGCTAGGCCTATCAACCATATGTAGTATGCCAATCCAAGTATTCCCATCCAGACGCATATATCATATATTTCTGGGGTTAGTTTTGGATTGTAGAGTGGGTTTATTGTTAATGGGTATAATGGTTTTATGTCCCCGTATAATGGTGAATCTAGGAGGACATGTAGCTCCATTCCAAAGATTCCTGCAATTATGAATGATTTCAAATTTAAGTTTCCATCCCCCTCCAGTAGAAGCTTCTTGTATAATGGTTTTAGGGGTTCTTCGAGTAGATAAATGGCATAGCCAAGTATTAGTCCAGCTATGAAGGCGGATAGGAGGGTGTGTAGGTATCCATGTAATGGATATCTCAAATTAAAGATGATAACTATGAGTGGTTCAATATCAACAATTATATTTGCCAGTATGAATGTTGGTGCATGCATATGTTTCCTCAATGGTAAACCTAAGCCTAATCCTGGACCTATATGGAAGGGTGTGAATGGCATGATCGATGAAATTACTATGGTTTAAGCTGTATAAATCCTTTCCATGAGCAATAGTTATTGCCATTCTTCCCTATACTACGAAATATTCTTTAAACAATATCATTTCCTTGGGCGTGAAGTAAAAAAGGGATTTAGTAGAGTAATAATATTTTTAGTGTTTTACGGTGTTATACCTCTCTCTAATAGAAGTCTTTTTATCCTCTCTATTGATTTCTGAATTTCCTCGATGGGGTATTCATAGGCTTGGAGTTTTCCGTCTAGAAAGTCTTGGTATGCAGCTAAATCCAGTAGTCCATGTCCGCTAAAATTGAATAAGATCACTTTTTCTTCACCTGTTTGTTTACATTTTATGGCTTCATCTATCACAGCTTTAATTGCATGAGCAGTTTCAGGTGCAGGAATTATCCCTTCTGTCTGCGCAAACAGTCTAGCTGCTTCAAAGACTTCCACTTGATTGTAGGCAATGCTCTCATAGATTCCAGCTTCCTTTAGGAGGCACATGGAAGGCGCTTTACCATGGTATCTTAACCCACCAGCGTGAATGGGTGGGGGAACAAAGTTGTGTCCGAGGGTATGCATTTTAATGAGTGGTGTTAATCCAGCAGTATCTCCGTAATCATACATGTATACACCCTTTGTCATGGAGGGGCAGGCTGTGGGCTCCACTGCGATGAACCTTATTTTCTTGGGGGCTTTACCTGCTTTAACTAAGTGATAGAATGGATATGATATACCCGCATAGTTGCTTCCACCACCAATACAGCCAATAACTACATCTGGAAATTCATCTAAGAGTTCGAGTTGCCGAATAGCTTCTAGACCCACTATTGTCTGGTGTAAACATACGTGGTTTAGGACACTTCCAAGGCAATACTTAGTGTTTTCATGTGATGTAGCATCTTCTAAAGCTTCACTTATCGCTATACCCAAGGATCCAGGGTTGTTTGGGTCTTTCTCCAAAATGCTTCTACCATACTTTGTCTTATTACTGGGGCTTGGAACAACTTCTGCACCCCAAGCTCTCATTAAAGCTACCCTGTAAGGCTTCTGCATGTAGCTTACTTTAACAAAGTATACGGTGAGCTTTAAGCCGAAAAACATTGTGGCAAAGGATAAAGCGGAACCCCATTGTCCAGCACCAGTCTCAGTAACTACTCTCTCTACGCCTTCTCGAAAATTGTAATATGCCTGTGCAACAGCTGTGTTGGGCTTGTGGCTTCCAGGCGGGCTTACCCCTTCATGCTTGTAGTATATTCTTGCCGGCGTCTTTAGTGCTCTTTCGAGTCGATATGCACGTATAAGGGGAGTTGGTCTCCATATTCTGTATACTTCCAGTACTTCATTTGGTATAGGGATAAATCTTTCCTGTGACATTTCTTGCCTTATCAATTCCTTTGAAAATATCGGTTCAAGATCTTTTGGTGAAACAGGCTTACCAGTAGCAGGGTTGAGTGGTGGTGGCAAAGGTTCTGGTAAGTCTGGAAGTATATTGTACCATTCACGTGGCATTTCGCTTTCATCCAAGTATATCTTTTTGTTCATAGTATAACTAAAATGATCATACTTGTATATAAATGTTTCTTTCTCCTCTATTTTTGACAAAAGATGGGTATAAATGGTAGTATTTCATCATAAATAATTATGGATAAATCATTTTGGACGAGGGTAAATGAGGTTATAGGTTCTGGAAAGAGAATGCAAGTTATTAAAAGTCTTCTAAAGTATGGACTTAGTGTTAGGGGGGAAGACGTATATATTGGAGAGAAAATAAAGGCGACTACCAGCTCCATTGCTGAAGAGGCAGGCGTGGATAGGAGAATTGTTATTGAAACACTTAGGCAGATAAATCAAGATGAATTTCTAAGTGAGTTTTTCTCAAAACTTAGACCAGCAGGCCCCTCCTTTGTCTCTGTGTCACGTTTAATGGGTTATAGGTGCCTCATCGTGGAAATTTACGAGGACAAACCTGGAATACTTGCATGGGTTGCAAATGCTTTAGCAGAAAAGGATATAAATATTCTACAGGTGATTGCTGAAGACCCAAACATATACGAAGAACCCAAGCTTTACGTAGTTGTATCTAAACCTATTCCAAGCGAAGTAATAGAAAAAATCCTTCAACATCCAGTAATAAAATGTGTGTCTATAAGCTAAAGCAATTATACAGTCATCCCTTAAAATCTTCCGCTTAACACAATTATAACTCCTTCATTCACTTTTTTTTTAACCTAAGATGGGGTATGAGATTAATGCATATTAATATGCAAATTAGAGAGTGCGAAAGTTTAATGAAATGCTAATGGTTGAACTGACAGCAGTAGATGTGCGGAAAAATTAAAATGACTTAATTTCCAAATTTATTTGATCAGAATTGATTTTTAACTGTATAGGTAAATACGATAATCTTTCCATTAGAATAAAGGTTGTAACTAGTGTTTTGATAGATATTAAAGGGAGAGACTTCAATCAACTAGAATCAGAAATTTCAGAGCGCATGAGAGGGCAAAGCTGCAAGTTTTCAGATAAAGATCGAAAAGTGGTGGAGGATACGTTGTTAAGAAGTGTCCGA
>NZ_JANGFQ010000243.1:0-4372 GCF_024707025.1 Candidatus Culexarchaeum yellowstonense | reverse complement strand
GCCTATACATGAGCTCAAAACCCCTATTCATATCCTTCCTAAGCTCAGCGATCTCATTTTCATGCCTATCAAGCCTTTTAAGTATCTCAATGAACTTTTCATCATGAACTTCTAAACGTTTGAGTATTTCAGCAAACTTTTCATCATGGGAATCTAGACGCTTGAGTATCTCGATGAACTTTTCATCATGTCTATCAAGCCTCTTAAGTATTTCGATGAATTTTTCATCATGAGCTTCTAAACGTTTAATAATTTCCCCTAAGCCTATTAGACCTGCAACGGCATACCTAAACTCTTCATCCTCCCTCAGTAGCTTGAGCACTTCAGTCTTAAGCTTTTCCAATTCAATCAAAAGTAATAGTGATTGAGGGTGTTCTTATCTCTTTCCCCAGCCGATTTGGAGAGTTGCCTCTAAGCCTTAAAAGCTGAAATGTTTTAAGTAGGGTATCCATGTGTAAAAACTTATACTATATTTTACACATGGAAAATGGAACAAAATCATAAACAAGCCACTTTCAAAATCTAATAAAACCGATATCAACTTAAACTCTTAAATTCCCTCTACTTGCGAAAATCACCCCCACAATTTCTCATCAGAAGAGAGTGCATCTCAAAATCCCTCTTAACACCTTCATACGTATGGTCTCCATCTATGAATATGAAGTCCACCCTCACCCAAAATCCTCTTAACCTCCTGAGCAAATAGATCTTCTGCCCTTCTTGAATAACATTGTATCATTATCTAATAAGAACACGTATTTACTTCTCCTATCTCTAGCTAAGTTCTTCCCTGCAACTAAGTTTGATAACTGTTATAGAGAACGACGCTACTTCTCCCTCGATGAGATGTTGTTGAAAATGGTTTGGAGATGCTTGCAGAAGCATCTGTAGGATGACTATGAGATTGATTGCATATAGATGTTGCAAGCTTTTGCTGAAAATTTCTACAAACTCTTAGAGCGTGTTAAGTTTATTAATCTTATTTTGAGCATCTGTGAGCAGGAGATTATGGAGAACAAAACTGAAACACTATAAGAATTTGCTTTAGAATAGAAATGCTACACTTTCCTTAAGCTTACCTGTAGTAGGGTCCACTTCCAAGCGAAGCCATTCAAGTGCTGTAACACCTATAAGTGCAAAGTTTAATTCACTCGATATCAGCATGGGCACAGCCCTTCTCCTACTCATAATCTCCATAACCCCTATACACTCATCAAGCTCCACAGGACCTCTAGCTGTTAGCACAACACTTTTACCAGTCACAGGTAGCTGAAGCTCTTCAGCAATTTTCCTAGGGATTACAGTGTCTGTAGCCCCTGTATCAACAAGAGCTTTAACAGATGCACTTCCACCTGTAAACGGATTCCTAATAACAGCCTCAACCCAGATATGTCCCACCCTTAGCCCACCTCATAGACCTACACTACCTAAAAGTCCTAACTTTTCTTAAATATCTTCACTATCTTCAATATCGGGATCTTATGCTGATTATAATATGATAGCTTTACACCTAGTTTAATTGGATTTATCCTCATCTTCCCGCTTTTAGAAGTTCCACTTTCAATTTAAACTCATAATTCCACACCACCTGCATACTCAACATCCCCACCAAAAATTTTCTCAGCATTATTCATGGCTATGGATGTAAAGTGTGAATTGAAGTTTTCATGCATAAAATCTATTTCCTTGTTTAGCTAATGGTAATTGGGTGTAAAGTTGCGGTGAATGGCACGGAGGTCGGAGGGAGGAAGCTTATTGATAGATTAAGGGATGTGCTGGAGAAAGATGAAAACATCCTCCTTGCCTACTTATTTGGGTCTAGGGCGACTGGGAAGGCTTCTTCAATCAGCGACTTCGATGTAGCCGTCCTCCTTAAGGACAACAGCTTGACAGGGATAGGGCGTGTATTGTTCAGCGTTTCGAAATCTTTAGGGGTCAATGAAGATGCGGTAGACATACTTGACCTCTCTAAGGCTCCTCTGCGCTTGAAGGTGAAGGTCTTGAAGGAAGGGGTGAAGCTTGTAGATAGAGGTTACGAGGAAGCAATTGTTCAGGAGGTTAACAAAAATTTCCCAGAAATAGCGTTGGAAATTCAGAAGGAGCTACACTGGTGGATTAGTAACCCAAGAGGAATCGACATAGAGCTCATTAAAGAGTTTCTGGACTACCTAGCTCAAGTTCATAGACACCTAGAATCATTCCTAAATAAACGCAGGGTTGAAGAATTGTCAAGTAATGCTGAAGCTTGGTATGCCCTAAAAAGCATGGTTCAAGACATCATACAGGTAATGATAGATATATGCGCACACATAGTCGGCGCAAAGCAGCTGGGCGTCGTAAGCGCCTATAGAGAGTATATAGAGAAGCTTGTAGGATATGGGCTGATGAAGCCAGCTTTGGGAGAAAGAATTAAGACGATGATCATTCTAAGGAACAGGCTCATAAATAGGTACTTAACGGTTAAACCAGAGGAGCTATGGAGCTGGGCTATGAAAATTTCCTCAAAAATCATTCCGGAATTCGAGGAGTGGGTGCTTGAAATAATTACCAGTAAAGTTTAATATTCTTGAATTCATCCCACTCAGTAACAATAATTGCACACTCAGAATCTTTCAAACACTCCTCAACACTACCAGCATACTCAACATCCCCACCAAAATTCTCCTAACATTACCCATAGCCTTCGAATCATAAACAGTTACTCTAGCCCCTCTTAAGTTCTGAGCCGAATATGACTCATGAGCAAACTAGCTAAACGTAGAGCTGTAGTACTCAATCTTTTCCACATTCCCCCCGTTAAAGGATCTACCTTAAGACCTAGGGTCTCTAAAGCATCAACACTCTTTCTTCAATAAGTCTTCCATAGCATATATGAAGTCTTCAGCCACCTTTACAAGCATCTTGGCTTCCTCATATAATCTCTCATGATCGATGACCATGTATCTGTGAACCAATATGTTTCTCAATCCCACATACTCCTCCATCCTAGCTGCAAGTTCGGGGGGTAGTATGCCATTATCTTTCAGCAGTTTGATTATGTCCTTGTAAGTCTCCGGGATCCCCATCTTCTTCGCTGAAACGATGTGGCGGCATATATCCAGCATGGTTTCTATAGTTATGTGTACGTACCTCTCCATCGAGCTTCTGTGGAGCCTTGAGGCTATCACTTGTTCCCGTGGTATGCTCAATATATCCTCCCTCAACGCAGCTATGCATTCTAGGATCTCGGTTATCCTTGACTTCAATAGCTCCTTATCCACTTTGCAGTTCATAGTCCTCATGGCTTCTTCATACGTTGATTCCAGCAGACGCCTAGCCTCTGGATAGTTGCCTATAAGCTCCTCCCTCAGCTTTTCCTCGAAGTTGCCTCTATCTATGAGCTTGAAGCCATATTTAACTATGCTATACTTCAAGCGGAGGGGTGCCCTTGCCAGATCCACAAGGTCTAGGAGATCCTCATTAATTTTCAATGCTTTCGCGAGCTTGCTCCACAAATCGCTTAGTTTCCTCAAGCTGTTGTCTTTCAGGAGCACCGCCACATCCACGTCGCTCAATGGAGTTGTAAAACCGTGTACATAGGAGCCGAACACATATGCGAGGAGTACATTATCATCTCCCAAAAGCTCCCCCCTCAACCTCTTCAGCCCCTCTGAAACGCCCCCCACATCAGCCATAAACCTCACCACTCACATATACATGCACAACGCACTATTAAAAAGGCATCCATATAAACACTCCCCACCAAACTCCTCTCATACAATTCTCCATCAACTACGTAAACAACATTCACATAAAGAACAAAAAGATGTCATCAAAAACTGAAATCAAAGCACACCCATAAACCAACAATGAAAATCATCAAACACAAAAACTACAAATCTAATAAAAACAAATATCAACATGAAACCTACAATTCCTTACCAGCGAAAATCACCTCCTACACTCCCAAACTATGTTTCCAAATACATATAATACCCATCACATCCAATCTCAACATACAAAGCATTTGAACAATACAAAACTTCCAACATAAAAACGAAAAATATTCATTTTCACCATAAAGAGTGATTCATTCAATTAACATATCAACATTTAAAACAATATCTTATGAGCTTTTTCTCACAATCCCCTCAATAGATTCCTCCGAACTTTTAAGTTTACTCAAACCCAGAAATTCAACAGCCTTCTTCACATTAACCTTGATTTTGCTCTTATCATCTTCATTGAATAAAGGCTTCACCTTAATACGACATTATTCTACCTAATTAATCTAATCTTAGTGCCAAAGATCTGCCTTAAAAAGAGGATATCTTGCTCATCAAACACATTCAAAACCTCAAAGACGCCATGTAAACGAATTTTCTCAATAGCT
>NZ_JANGFQ010000245.1:0-4385 GCF_024707025.1 Candidatus Culexarchaeum yellowstonense | reverse complement strand
GGAGATGAAGAGAAAACCCAAACCAACAACACACATCATAACACTCCAGAGTTCCAACCCTAACACATGCTAAAGCTTTAAATAGGCTTGCGTGCATGTATTTATTGATGCCCATCGTAGCATACCGATACAGAGCATACACGGATGAGCAAACGCTGGGGGCGTTAAAAGCCCAACTCAAGCTCGCATGCGAAATATACAACACACTACGATGGGCAGACATATACTTCTATCACAGAGACAAAAAAGGTTTAACACAAGCAGAACTAAGACAACTAGCACTCGAACTAAGAAAAAACGACAAGGAATACCAAACACTCCACTCACAAGTAATACAAGCAATCGCAGACCGCTTCTACGAAGCAAAACAGAGGTTCCTCGAGAAAAAAGCAAGATTCCCAAGAGAAAAGAAACCACACAAATACTACTCCCTAACATACCCACAGAGCGGCTGGAAAATACTCAGCATGAGGGAAATAAGAACAAAAAGCAAAAAACACAAGAAAAAACTAACACTAAAACTCTCACACCTCGGAACATTCAAAATAATCATGGAAAGAGATTTACCACCACTAAACAAAGTAAAGAGAGTAGTCGTTAAGCTGATGAAGAGCGAAGACATATACATCTCATTCATAGCAGATGTTGATGAGGTGAAGCAAGAAGCACCAAAGACCGGAAAAGCAGTTGGGATTGACGTTGGCATTGAGAAGCTCCTCACAACAAGCGACGGCGAGTACCTTCCTAATCTGAGGCCTTATGAGAGGGCTCTCAAGAGGGTGAGGCGTCTGCATCGTGAGCTTTCTAGGAAGAAGTTTTTGTCTAAGAATTGGTTTAAGGCTAAGAGGCGATTGGCTAGGGCTTACGAGCATCTTGCGAATCTCAGGAGGGATTTGTACATGAAGGTTGGCAAGTATCTTGCTATGAAGTATGATGTGGTTGTCATGGAGGATATTGATGTGAAGAAGCTCGTTGGTAAATCTTATAGGAAGTTGAGGATGAGGCTTTATGATGCGGCTTTTGGTGAGCTTAAGCGTATAATTAAGTATCAGGTGGAGAAGTTTGGTAAGAGGTTTGTTCTGGTGGATCCTGCGAATAGTTCGAGGGAGTGTGCTATGTGTGGTTTCATCGTTGAGGATTTGGGGTTGGATGAGCGTGTGTTTGTGTGTCCTGTGTGTGGTTGGAAAGTTGATAGGGATTTTAATGCGGCTCTTAATGTTTTGAGGCGAGCGGGGTGGGAGGCACCCTGTGTGCCTGTAGAGCTCCGCCCTCTACCCCTGGTTGTAAGCTGGGGGCAAGGTGGGGCTGCGAAGCAGGAAACTTCGCCCTTCAGGGCAAAGTAACTCATAAGACATACTTTATAATAGATGAAGTATTCGTTTCTATTCCTCAAATCTCACTATTTAGTATTTCTCCGTTATTATTGAAGTTGCACTTTTTACTATTCCCGGAATGGAAAGAATTTTTTCTTTAAGCGTTTTTGAGAGTTCTGAAAAATCTTTTGCCTCAACACGCGCAACAATATCAAACTCTCCAGTAATTGCTACCACTTCTTTAACATTTGGTAATCTCTTTATATCCATCCCTATTTTATCTATTTTATTTGGTTCCACCGTTATAAAAATTAATGCCTCAACCACGCATTACACCATTTAAAATTTGATTACCACAATATTTAAATTTTTATTAAATAAGAGTGAGTTTGGCATAGTTCGCCTACTTTGCTTTTGTTTAGTTTTTTAGTTCTTGTTTCCAGTTGTTTATTATTGAGATGGAGGAGAATTCCACACCTCCTAACAAGCATCTCATTATAAACCGCCGAATTAGGAAATGTAGTAGAATTAAAATTATTATGCTACTTTTACTGGGGCTGTTTTTGCGTTTTTAGCTTTTTCCTGTTCTGCTATTTGTAGGGAAAGTTGTATCTCATACTCTCTTAACATTTTGACTAAAGGATTCTCTAAGTTAATTTTGTACAGTTTCACCCTGCCTATCCTTCTCGAAACACTAACAATCCCATACTTCTCTATGTCTGGGAAGTATTTATAGAATGTCCTCTTACTCATACCCAATGCTTCTATCACCTCCTTCTTCGTGAAGTCAAAGAACGGGTTATCCATAAAAAAGTCTATTATCCTCAACTTTGGCGCATCACCAAACACTTTTATCAAGAGGGATTGATACTCTTTTTTCGTGTAAAGGGTTTCTGGCATAATTACCTATTAAACAAACAAGTATATAAAATTAAACTTCTAAAGGTATTATGAGTAAACCATGTCTAAACAAGAACTTAGTGATGAAGAGATAAAAGCTGATCTTCTTTATCGTCTCCTCAGAAAGCACTGCTGGGGCGCAAAATATCTACCACTTGACACGCTTATAAACTGGATGAGCAAACAAATAAGAAAAGATGGTAAACGAATTAAACGATGTGTGGAAGAGCTGACTAAAGAAGGATACGTTCTACTTCACAAACAAGGTAAAGCCATTTCACTAAATCCGACAAGAAGCAGAGCAATAGCAGAATACATCAAAAAAATTATGAAAACTTAAGATGATTCGTAACATCATCAAAAGACCTCGCTAATTATTATTTTTCCCACTAATTTGAGAAGATAAACAAAAACTAGAAAACAAAACCATTTTAGGCGATTGCAGAAACGTGAAGCAGTAGGTAAGAATATTTTCACAGAAATCACGTCCCCATTTACAAATACTTGGCAAGAAAGCTCAGTACTTTAGCTCTGAGATGAATTACTGACAAGATAATGTCAAGCATGCTTATAAATCTAAGATTTTCTGTAGTTTGTTTTTATTTTTCATAGTGATTGAGGAAACATTACTGGAAAGTTTTTGAGGGATGACTGTGATTAATCTATTTATGATTAGGTTGCTTGTGAGATTTTGATTATAATTAATGGTGAAATAGTATTTGTCGACCTCATACAATGAGTTAGTGAAGAATCAGTCAAAAGATGTAGGATAAATAAGCTAAATGAAACCATTGATAAGTGGTCTGATACTAATCGCAGTGGATTGAAGAGGGATATCTAGAGGGAGACTATTGCTTAGAGACTCTTTAGGGGGACCATTTTATCTTCTTGGCTCTAGTCTTGTTTTTCTTGCTCAAAAGAAGTGTTGAACTATATTCGCTGGTTAAAACACTATTATTTCAAAGAATTAAGTTCGAACAAATCTTCAAAATTTTCTTGTAACAGTTGCTGAAAGTTGTTTTATTTCATGATAATAAGTTAGGGTTGTGATTGCTAGGAATATTGTTGTGATGATTATTATTGTTGGTGTTGCTGTGAGTATTGATGCTGTGTTAATTATGCGTGCATGTGCTTCGCCAAGGTAAACGTATCCTGCACTAGTGATTGAGTTTAGGTTAATGTTTAGTTGCGTTGTTTCTGTTGCAAGTAGTTTTAGTAGGTTTAGCAGGAGTGCTGTGTATGGGAGCGTTGCGAGTGCTCCGCCAAAGAGCATTCTTATGTCGTGGGTTATTCTCTGTTTTTTCTTGAAGTGGTCGTATAGTGTTGTTATACTTGTGAGTATTAGGTAGGAGTTTAATAAGTGGAGGGGGATGGTGAAGATGTTGATTGTGTTGAGTGAGTCGAGGTAAATTGGTGTGTTTAGGTAGTTTAGGTAGTAGTATGTTAGAGCAATTTTGCCTGTTATGATTCCTTCTGTTGTGTATATGGGGGTGAGTAGTGTGAGGAATGAGTATGTTGTGTAGAGTATTGTTGTGAGTGGTGTGATTATGTGTAGGATTTCAGATTTGTTTGCTTTCAATGATGGTTCGCCCCCTTAAATTGTATGTGAATTTGATGTATGCTGTGGTGTTTTTGTCTGTTTTTATGTTGAGTGTGTAGTTGTTTTGGGGGTTGATTGTGATTGGTGGTAGGTTTTCGATTTTTGTGAGGTGATTTTGTGTGTAGTATGTGATGGTTATGTTGTAGATTGTGATCTTAGCGTAGTTTGGGTTGTGTATGGTGATGCTGTTGTTGAATATTGTGATTGTGAGTGGTTTCCATTCAATATAGTGCGTGTAGTTTCCAATGACGTAGCCTTTGTCGAGGAGTATTTTTAGGTGTATTGTGATTTTTTCTGCGTTGAGTTCGTATGCTTTTTGGTATATTTTTGTTGGTATGTATACTAGGATTGTATTGTCAAGTATTTGTGTTTGTGTTTCGTATGTTTCGTTGTTCACGTGGATTGTGCTTTCTGGAATGCTGATTATTTTTGTGTTGTTTAGTGCGTATGTTATTAAGACGTTGTTGTTGGAGGGTTGTATGCTTTTTAGTTCGATTGAGGGTTTTATGATGACACTTTGTGCGCTGAAATAGTGTATTGGGATGAATGAGATGAATGCTAGGTCTATGAGG
>NZ_JANGFQ010000233.1:0-4385 GCF_024707025.1 Candidatus Culexarchaeum yellowstonense | reverse complement strand
AGTTGTAGCGGAATATCATGGGCTATTCATGGCGCACATAAGATCTGAAGATGAAATGCTTATAGAAGCTGTAAAGGAGTTCATAAGGATATGTAGGGAAGCAGGAGTTTCAGGATGCATATCACATCACAAAGCATGCCACCCAAACAGTTGGGGGAAACCATATGAAACCATAAGGCTAATAAGGGAGGCAAGAATGTCAGGGGTAGATGTAATATGCGATCAATACCCATGGCTAAAGGTGGCGGTGCTAAATGTTGGAGAATTCTTCAGAATAGAGGGGGAGGAGGAAATATCAAGTAAAGAGAGGGAGAAGATACTTGAAAACATGAAGGATGATGAAAAGTGGAGGAAGATGAAGGAGGAAGCCATAAGGAGATATCAAATGGAAGAGGAATATATAGAGAGGAAGAAGAAGGAACTTGCAAAGAGGGGGACTCCATTCAGAATGCCATGGAACCCAACAACATACTTCGTCATAGCACACTCAAAAACACACCCAGAATACGTAGACAAAAACTTCACGGAAGTAGCCAAATTAATGGGAGTTGAAGACCCATGGGAAGCCATGAGGAAACTATACATAATGGATAATGGCGAAACCACAGTTGCAGAAGGATACATGAGGGAAGAAGACGTAATAGAAATAATGAAGGCACCATTCACAGCAATATCCACAGATGGTGGAACGGAAGACGAACCAAAAGCACTACACCCAAGAAACTACGGAACATACCCACAATTCCTAGGATACTACGTTAGGGAGAGAAAAGTCGTGGAGTTAGAGGAAGCCATAAGGAAGATAACATCACTACCAGCAAGATTCCTAAACCTAAAGGATAGAGGACTACTAAGAGAGGGATACTGGGCAGACATAGTAATATTCGATGAAAGAGAGATAGCAAACCTAGCAACCTATGAAAAGCCATGCACATACCCAAAAGGGATAAAATACGTCATAGTAAACGGCGAAATAGTGGTGGAGAATGGGAAGCATACTGGAAAACTACCTGGAAAAGTACTAACATACTCTAGATAGACATCAACAAAACATAAATCAACTCTTTCTTTCTCATAATATATTAAAAAGTGGAGACGTCCACAGATAAACCTTAATGGTTTCGAGGAGTACTATGAAGTTGCACGAAGTAAGCATAATTGAGTTCTTAAAACCACATGCATAACGAAAACTCCCTATACGTAAACTAAAAACTTTCCTCCGGCCATTTGACTTTAAAGTGTAATTGATACGCAAAACTTTCCCTAATTAGGTCCATTAATTATTTGGTGAAATGTAAAGATTTATCTTTTCATAAACTAGCTCTGCTAACTTACTTAACAATTTCTCAGCTTTAACTCTATATTCCTCGAAGAGCTCCTCACTCATGAAGTCATGGTAATAGTTTGCATGTAAACTTTGAACAGCTGTAATCCCCTCACGTATTTCCTCATACTGGTTAGCCAACATCTTTAAGAACTTTATAACTTCTTCATGTCTAGTTAATTTCATGCCATAGAAAAGTCCAAGTGCATATGTCAGCATGTTTACAGCACCCCAAATAAACTCTGATGCCTTAGAATACTCCTTCCTCAAATAGCATTGCCTGTAATTGTCATAGTAGTAGTCTGCAAGCTTCTTTCTTCTAATAGCCTCCTGAAGCTCCCTTTCAACATTCATCTCACAATCACATCCCTCTTCGGGTAAATCTCTAAGACCTCACCATCCATTTTAATGCGTAATAGCTTAACTCTTAAAACATAATCTTCTGGTAAAACCCCATAATCTCTAAGTATAGGCCAAGAGCGCTCGGAGATGTATAGGAAATCATATGTACCTATTACTGCAACTGAAAGAGAGAAATTGATCCTTACACCAATTATCTCCTTAAGTTTAAGTTCTTCCTTCTCAAGCTCACCCCAAACCTTCTTAATATCCATGATCTCCCCCTCAACATCATAAGAACGAGGGGGAGACAAGTTATAGGGCTCTGAAAGATACTTCTTTGACAAAGAGAGATATACCCCTACATGCCGCCCTGTAACGGGTACCCCCCTCTCTAAACGTGCTTCAATTATTAATGGCATTTACACCCCCATTACATAATTCTTGAAATGAATCTATTAAAATCCTCATTTTAACCCCCCTCCCATTTCGCTACGCATTAGGTAAACATAAACCAAACCATTTAAATATCGACACATATCATAAAAGTAAATGATCAAACATGGAGAAAGAGAAGGAGTATGCAATAAAGGTTATAGAGGATAATGAGAGGCGTTTTGTTGAGGTTTCTGATTTGGTTTGGGAGTTTGCTGAGCTTGGTCTTGTGGAGTTTAAGTCTTCAAGTCTATTGGCTGATGAATTGGAGAAGCATGGTTTTAGAGTTAAACGTGGCATTGCTGGTATGCCAACAGCCTTCGTAGCAGAATGGGGGAGTGGAAAACCAGTAATAGGGATAATGGGAGAATACGATGCCCTACCAGGACTCTCACAAAAACCAGTACCATGGAAGGAACCATTAGTTGAGGGTGCTCCTGGTCATGGTTGTGGTCATAATATTCATGGTGTTAGTGGTTTAGCTGCAGCTATTGCCGTTAGGTATGCCATGGAGAAGTTTGGTATACCCGGTACCATCAGATTCTATGGTTGCCCAGCAGAGGAAAACTTCAGTGGAAAAGTCTACATGGTTAGGGATGGATACTTCAATGATGTAGACGCCGTAATAAGCCACCACCCAAGCACAATGAATGGAGCAACATTAATGAGTAGCCTAGCAAACAATTCTGTGAAATTCCACTTTTATGGTAGGGCTTCTCATGCTGGTGGTAGTCCTGAGGCTGGTAGGAGTGCTCTTGATGCTGTTGAGCTTATGAATATTGGCGTCAACTATATGCGTGAACATATTATTCAGGATGCTAGGATACACTATATCATTGAGAAAGGTGGAGACCAGCCAAATATAGTTCCACCATACGCCAGAAGCTGGTATCTAATAAGAGCCCCTGAGAGGGAGCAAGTTGAGGAAATCTATAATTGGATTCTGGATATAGCTAAGGGGGCAGCACTAATGACACAAACACAATACAAAGTGGAATTCATAAAGGGGGTTTACAACAAGATACCAAATAGGACTATCGCTGAAACCATAGTTAAAAACATGAGGTTAATTGGTCTACCAAAGTATAGTGATGAAGACATAAAATTTGCACAAGAAATTGCAAAGACGATACCCATGGAAACAAAGATAAATCAATTAAGAAACTCTAAGAGGCCTGGATGGGAGAAGCTTATCGATAAATTGATGGATGATGAGATACCAGACCCATGGGGTGAAGGTGAAGTTAGTCATGGATCCACAGATGTAGCAGATGTAAGCTGGCAAGCACCAACAGTAGAGTTCAGTACTGCAACATGGGTTTTAGGCACCCCAGGCCATTCATGGCAGAATGTTGCCCAATGTAGAGTTGGTTTAGGACATAAATCATTAATATTCGCAGCAAAAACTATGGCTGCAACAGTATTAGACCTACTAATGAATAAAGAGCTTCTTGAAAAAGCAAAGGAGGAGCATAAGAATAGGCTTAAGGGTAGAGTTTATAAGTCTCCATTACCACCAGACCATAAACCACCATTAGATGCATGGAAGAAATAGAATAATGCAAGGAAAGTTCGAAGGGAAAAATATTTTTATAATTTTTATTTTTTAAGACAATTTATTCACTTCAATTTTACCTTCCTTTAAAACCATTTTCACATTCCGCACATCTCTTAAAACCCTTATATCTTCCAATGGATTACCATTAACCACTATTATATCTGCAAGTTTCCCAGCTTCTATGGTTCCAATCTTCTTCTCCAACCCACATGCTTCAGCAGAGATCTTAGTTGCAGATACTATGGCATCCATGGGTTTAAATCCAACCTTATCTACAAGCAACTCAAGCTCCATGGCATTTGTACCAAGCTTCCACAATTCTGGACCCCCAAAATCTGTTCCCACAGCAATTTTAACTCCAGCTTCATAAGCTTTCCTAACACTCTTCAAATGACTTTCAAAAGCCTCCATAGCCTTTGCTAAACCCCACTCCACAATGCCAACCTCCCTACCACGGGTAACTATCTGATTAACTATGGATAGTGTTGGAACGAGGATTACATTCCTCTCCTTCATCATCTTTACAGCTTCATCATCCAAGTATATGCCATGATCAATGGTTTTAATCCCAGCCAATATTGCCATCTTTATCCCCTCAGTTCCCTGAGCATGGGCTGTAACGAAGGTTCCAACCTTCCTAGCTTCCTCCACTATAACCTTCATCTCTTCAAGGGAGAATTGCGTATGCTCAGGTCTATCACGCATAGACATAACGCCACTAGTGGCACA
>NZ_JANGFQ010000185.1:0-4614 GCF_024707025.1 Candidatus Culexarchaeum yellowstonense | reverse complement strand
GTGACCCAGAAATCGTTTTAGCTAGAGTAAAGAATGCACTTAAAGATATGCCAGTATTAAGCATACGCATAAACGAACAAAGTGACAAAGATTATTATATAGTAAAGATTATAATGAATGCTAAAGGGCATGATCATGCAGACTTAAAATCCGAAGCATTAAAAAGATTAATAAAAATTCACAAAGAACTAAAAGAAACAAATAGTTGCTGAAGATTTTAGAACATATGACATACTTGAACGTTAAAGCATTCATCACAAATACAATAGAAAGATCTCACAAAAGCAAATAAAAATGATAAGTTTGACACGTGAAATAATGTGAGCAAAAGTTAGTCAGATTTAAATTTGATATTTTAATTAATGTGGTTGGTGAGATTATGATACTTTATATATTTGCTATGGAAGTTTTTAATCAAATGAGTTTGTCAGAATTTTGGGGTTCACTAAGTATTATTGGATTAGAATTATTTTACATGGTGATAGTGTTGGTTATTGGTTGGGTTATAGGTCGTGTTGTTGCTTTTCTTGTTAATAGAATTGTTGATAGGTTTGGATGGGACAGCATGTTACGAAAAACTTCACTTGGCAGGGCGATTTTAAGGTCTGGCTATACTGCAGGTTCTTTTATTGCTAGTTTAGTTAAATGGATTATATATTTAGTGGCTATCCTAGCAGCATTAACAATACCAAACATACCATTATTAAGAGTTAGCGCTGAGTGGGTAATAAGTTTTTTACCCTCATTCGTAAAAGGATTGTTAATACTAATTATTGGCATTATACTGATTGATTGGTTTGCAGATTCAATAAAGAAGGGACAAATTGAAGATCCAATTATCGTGCTTACTTCCGATGTTATTAGGATCTTTCTTTACCTAATTGTGATTGCAATGGCATTATCAAACATGGGTGTTGATGTAACAGCAATTTATATAATAATTACTCCAGTAGCGTGGGCTATGGCTATAGCTATTGGAATTGCCGCAGGCATAATGATTGTCTTATTCTTTAAAGATAGAATTCTAAAAAGCATTAAAGATTTTATTGAAAAGGCTGGTAAAAGTGAATCTGAAGATTAACGCAATACTAGCAGATTATGATGGAACACTCGCCCCCATAAATGTATCAAGAGAACAATCCAAACCAAGCAAAGAATTACTAGAAGCACTTAAACAATCATCAGAAAAAGTTATACTCGGAGTAATCAGCATGAAAGATTATTGGTTCCTAAAAAATAGAATACCATTCGCACACACATACGGATGCATAGGAGGACTCGAAATAATCACAAGAAAAAAAGCATTCATAAGAAAACTTGCAGCAAACAAACTCGAAACCATCAAAAAATTTTACGATTACGTCAATGAACACCATGAAAAATCATGCATCAAAATCGAAATAAAGAAACTCATAAACAAAAAAATCGCAGGATTAAGCCTAGACTGGAGAAACTGCCAAGAAATACCACCCATAATCCAACATTTAAAAAACACAGCCAAACACTTCAACCTCCACACAATAAATTATAACGAACCATTTATAGACATAATACCCATAGAACCAAACAAAGGAACAGCCGTAAAATTCATAAAACAACTCTTCAAAATAAAAGGACCAATACTATACTTAGGAGATAGCACACTCGATAACCCAGCATTCAAAACAGCCGACATATCAATAGGCGTTATCTCACACAATGACCCAAAAATTCTAGAAGCACAATTCCTCATAGACTTCAAAGACGTCCCCAAACTCCTAAAACACTTAATAAAAACAGACATGACCTTCACCAACAAATTACCACTATTAAAAAGGGGTGCTACACAATGATCGTAGGCGTCATCATGTACCAAACCAGCCTCACAAAAGGACAAGAATTAGTAGCAATAAGAATGACACGAGAATTTAGAAAACAAGGCATAGAAGCATACCTAATCACAAGCCCCTACCACGATAATAAACTCGTACCCTACCACAGATCAATCACAACCAGCGACAAAGGCTACATCATAAAAGAAAACGAATTCAACCTCGGAATACCAATAATCAGAGTCGACGGAGCAATTTCAACATGGCCACCAAGAAGAATCATGTTCAGAGACACACAAGCAATTCTAAGAAACCTCGTAGAAGACCTAAACATTGATACATTCATAGTCCATAGCACACTCTGGAACGGACCAGAAGAAGTCGCCAGATTCAAAATGTGGTCCGACATGCTCAGAAACGAAGGATTATGGAATAAAAAAATCAAATTCATATTCATGGCACACTACCAACCACCAAGCCCAATACATTACCCCCCATTAGAAAGAATGTACAGAGAAGTATGGAACAGAACAGCATTCCCACTAATCTTTAAAACAGCAGACCTAATATTATGCACAACACCATTAGAAATCGAAGAAATGACAAACATGGGCGCAGAAAAAGAAAAATGCATACTCTTCCCAGGAGGAATAGACGAAGAACCATTCAACACACAACCAATAGACATACACACCAAATTCTCACTCCCCAAAAACACACACCTAATAACCTTCATAGGCACACTAGAAAACAGAAAAAACCCAGCAGCAATAACAAAAGTCGCACAACAACTCTCAAACAGAAACGACATATTCTTCGTCATAGCCGGACACCCAGCAGACCAAACAGAAACCATAATCAAAGCCCAAAAAGAACTCAAAAACCTAAAATACATAGGCGAAATAAACGACATAGAAAAAGCCTCACTAATCAAATCCAGCTACGCAAACATAATCCTAAGCAAAATGGAAGCACTCGGACTAACACAACTCGAATTCATGTACGCAGGAAAACCAGTCATAACATCAGCAATAGGAGGACAATCATGGGTCGTAAGAAACAACATCGACGGAATACACGTCAACGGCCCAAACGACATAACAGGAGCCGCAAACGCCATAATCAAACTCATAGAAGACAAAGAACTCTACAAAAAACTATCACAAAACGCAAAAGAAAGAGCAACACAATTCACCATGAACAACCTCATAAAACAACTAATACAAAAAATAAACACCATAAACTAACAAAAACAAAACACCAAACAAAAAACCCACACAAAAATTTAAAAGAAAGTTACACATTTACCCAACATAGCAAGGGCCCGTGGCTCAGCCAGGTAGAGCGTCCGGCTCTTAACCGGGTGGTCGCGGGTTCAAATCCCGCCGGGCCCGCTATTATAAGGATTTATGTTCACTCTTTCCCCTTTGCCAAAATGCATAAAGACTAGTGAAGTATAGATCAACAGAATGCTTTACTTTAGGAAGATGTATGATTTTTGCGTAAGCGTTTATCCAAGAATTGTCAGGTAGCTAATAGAAGGTTAGGCTGAAACTTCTTTCTCGAAAATTCACTATAAACTTGTGTGTTTCTGCTATGCTCTTTAACCCTATTATTAGGGGAACGTCTTCCCTCTCAGCTATCGCTACCCAAGTCTCTATCTCAGGTGACTCTAACCCTTTCAAGTCTATAAACTTTAAGGTTATCTTTGCAAGTCTGGCCGTTATCTCCATCTCAGGTGAAATACCAGCCAACTTCACAGGTACAAACTTCTCCAAATTAAGCATCCTGAAGAACCTTAGTGGTAGGAGTGAAATAACAGCGCCTGTATCGTAGACCATGGGGAATGGTCCGATCCAAAAATCTCTGGACTTGAACAACGCTAGGACTCTGTAGACATAGCCCTTTCCTATATCTAGACCATAAACCTTCTTAACTGAATCTGATACATCTCTTCTAAAGCTTATTTCCGTTATCCTGTAGCTCAATTTTAAGGACAAAAGGCTCACCAGAAAGGATGTAATCTATCATAAACTCCTCACCAACCCTTTTTCTAGCCTCATCATAAACCTTCCCGAACTCTTTACCGTAAGCTATGACTTTACCATCCTTCACAGCAACGTACATGTTGGGATAAATCCTCTGCAACTCCGAATAATGAGAGTTTAGCCACTCAAAATCCTCAATAGCACTAGACATTTCCCCCACCATTCTAATTTTGTTACACTACTATTAAAAATTTTTGCATAGATTTAAGTGCAATAGCTTCTTCCAAAAATTAAGTCATCATTTATCCTTATCATTCCTCCAATTTGTAAAGACTTTTTAGCTTAATCTTCTTATATCTATGCATTATGATCCCTGATAATAGAAATTAAATAAGTATACATATTCATATATTGATCTAAACCAACCAGAAAACACCTAATCAAGAAAAGAAAATCATAAACAGCATAATCTTAACACTCAATAAACTTCATCCTATATAACAAATTGAAAAAATAAAACTAACCTCACACACTAAACAACTTAACCTTCTAACAACTTTACAACCTTCTCTAAATAATCCCTAACATTTTCTTCATCCGCCCTCATACTAAGATAAGACAAATCCAAACGCTCTCTTTGAGTAGCATAAACTAACACCGCCCTCTCAAAATCCGAAGCAGAAGACCGATACTTTGCTGCCGCCAAAGCATATATAATAGCTTCCTCAGGCGGTATCATATACACATAATAATTATTCACACTCAACCTTACAGGAGACTTAGGTTTATCATAAACCATACCAACAATGTCTAAA
>NZ_JANGFQ010000255.1:0-4673 GCF_024707025.1 Candidatus Culexarchaeum yellowstonense | reverse complement strand
ATATTCTACAAGTGATTGCTGAAGACCCAAACATATACGAAGAACCCAAGCTTTACGTAGTTGTATCTAAACCTATTCCAAGCGAAGTAATAGAAAAAATCCTTCAACATCCAGTAATAAAACGTGTGTCTATAAGCTAAAGCAATCGTACAGTCATCCCTTAAAATCTTCCACTTAACACAATTATAACTCCTTCATTCACTTTTTTTAACCTAAGATGGGGTATGAGATAATGCGTATTAATATGCAAGTTAGAGAGTGCGAAAGTTTAATGAAATGCTAATGGTTGAACTGACAGACTGCGGAAAAATTAAAATGACTTAATCTCCAAATTTATTTGATCAGAATTGATTTTTAACTGTATATGTAAATACGATAATCTTTCCATTAGAATAAAGGTTGTAACTAGTGTTTTGATAGATATTAAAGGGAGAGACTTCAATCAACTAGAATCAGAGATTTCAGAGCGCATGAGAGGGCAAAGCTGCAAGTTTTCAGATAAAGATCGAAAAGTGGTGGAGGATACGTTGTTAAGAAGTGTCCGAAAATTGCTGATGAACGGAGGGGTGAAATGGAGATGACGGAGAAGAATATTCTAACTGTAAGGATTCTTGAAGGAATGGAAAAATCGAGTGGGTGTCCATTATGCTATCTTTGGACTGAATGTGAAGAGCGTTATTTGAAGCATATGCTTACAAATGAAGTGGTGATGGATCCTGCCTTTAGGGGGAAGGTAGTGGCTGCTGGAGGCTTCTGTAATCGTCATGCACATATGTTGTACCGAGCTATCCACGGAGGTGATGTTGAAGATGGTTTAGGCTATGCCCTTTACATGAAAGATATAACTGGAAAAATTATGGAACAACTTTCTCATCTACAAGAAAACTTATCAAATAATTTTAAATCTTCAAAAAGTAGAATGCCATTTCATAGGAAGAAGAGGGATACTACTGCACTAGATAACATAATAAATTATGATGCTCGAAGGCAACAGTGTCCTATATGTGAACACTTATGGTCAATGAATCAAATATATTTGCACACGCTTGTTCAGATGCTGGATGATGATGAGAATTTCAGGATAAAATTCAGTTCATCAAAAGGACTTTGCCTTCCACATTTTGCATCGGCTATGCAAATAATTCACATTAACAAACTTAAAAATCCAATTCATGTAGTCAAAGCACTTATCGATGCAGAAATAAAGAATCTTCAATTAATAGAACATCTACTATCAGAATTTATAAGAAAACAAAGCTGGGAGTTTAGAGATGAACATCTTGAAGAGGAAGTCAATGCAAACATTCTTGCACTAAACTTTTTATTTGGTGCAGAAGGAGTTTATCTAAAGAAATAAATATCTACGCCATTATTTTTGTTGATGGTGTTCTATGCGTGTAGGTATTTCAACGCTGTTTTGTATTGGTGAGAGATTTTCTGACGTTGTGGAGCGTTTACGGACTATAGATGTTGAGCATTTGGAGGTTGTTGATGAGTGGCCTCATGAATTCAATGATTTTAGAGTTAATTTGATTAGGAGGATTGTTGAGGAGAGGGGGTTGAGCTTATCCATTCATGCACCCTTTGCAGATGTTAATATTGCATCGACATCTCCAACCATGAGGAACACTGCTTTGAGGAGGCTTAAAAGGTCTATGAAGCTTTCAGCAAAGTTGAACCCTACAATTTGGGTTTTCCATTCAGGGGTTAGAAGCCCAATTGGTAGCATGCTTCCCAACATGGATTGGAAGTTCAACTTGAATTCTATACGTGAATTGTTACATGAAGCTAGGAAATATGATTTGAAGATAGCTATAGAGAATTTCCCAGTATCATCCACACTTTTAGTTAGGGGAGTTGAAGATTTCGAGAAGCTTTATGGGGATTTAGGCGTTGATGCATTGGATTTGGGTATAGCATTTGATGTTGGGCATGCAAATATTGGTGGGTATATTGATAAGTTTATGGAGAAGTTTAAGGAGAGGATAATTCACGTTCACGTGCATGATAATGATGGAAAGGTGGATTCACATTTAGGAATAGGATTTGGAAGTATAAGTTGGGCTAAAGTCTTAAATTCCCTTAAGAAGATGAATTATAGAGGGGGTTTAGTAATAGAATCAATTAGCAATGTTAAAGGAAGTATTGAGAATATGAGGAAATTGATTGAGCATTAAACGCTTTTACATTCGGTCTTTAAATTAAATACTTAAGTATAAAGCTCTTAGATAAGTTATGATAGATGCAAGTATCAGAGTGGGCATGGAAACTATAACTCCTATTTTGATCCAATCTTTAAAGGATACGTGTTGTCTACGTTCAACGATACCTATGGCAACGATATTGGCAGTACTTCCTATTGGTGTGAGATTTCCCATGTAAGTGCCAGCGTAAAGCATCCCCCACCAGTATGGGAAAATGTTCAGTCCATAGTTTTGGAATTCTTTTACGATTGGTATTAATACGGCAACTGCTAAAACATTATCCATCATGGAACTCAAAAATCCAGCACTTAATACGAAGAACATATAAAGTTCGAAATCCTTAAGTCCAAGTCCCAAATAACCTTTTGCAATTACGTCAATGACTCCTACGTACTTCAACGTTCCCACAGATGCGAATAGAACTAGGAAGAATAGTAAAGTCCACCAGTCTACACGTTCTTCAATTATTTCTCTAGCTCTTGCTCTTTCCAGTAGAAGGACTATGCCTGCAGAGATTAGGGCAACTCCAATTAGCATGACGCCTTCGGATAAACCGAAAAGTGCTTCAATTTGGTGGTGGAGGACTAGTCCAGTTAATGTTCCAAGGAATATTACCCAATGAATGGTGTGATCCTTATTCTTTGGTGATTTGTCGCTATTACTGGAGATTTCTTCCACCTTTATGTTTTTTATGTAATTGGAATAGTATTTTGAACATATGAATGCTATTATTAGTAGGGAGAGGAGAGCCATGGGTAAAGACCATAATAGGAAATCTACAAATGTTAATCCACTTTTTAATGCTATCATGACTCCTATGGGGTTGCCTACTACTGTGGCGCTACTCCCTATATTTGTAGCGAACACTGTTGCCATCATTAATGGTATCGGATTAATTTTAGATATTGTTGCCAATTGTAAAACCAATGCTGTAATGAATAATATTGATGTTACTTCATCGACTAAAGCAGCTAGTAGGAAGGAGGCTATCATAAGTGCATAGAAAACCCTCATAGGATTCCCTCTACCTATTCTCATTATCTTTTCCAATATGTATTCGAAAAATCCTCCCTCCTCAAGATAACCTATAACTGTCATCATTCCAACTAGGAAAATTATAACATCGAGTCCAGCAAACTCTATAAAGTGTTCCATGTCAAGTGTTCCAAAGACAAATAGAAGTGCGAGTGCAATGAAGCCTATTGCAAGTCTAAATTTCCAAAATAGTAGGGTAGCAGCAGTTTTTGCTACGAAAAGGGTTGTTGCTACTGTCTGGACATCTGTTAAGCCAAGTGTAGGGCAAAGAATAGCCGTGAGCAGAGTGATGGCAATAAATACGATAGCCTTTACGGTTTCCTTCATTAGAATCACACCCCCCTCATCCATAAGCTATGATGATCACTTCTTTGAAATTGAATTATGAAACACTATATATATCTTTTGTTTGGTGCATGTTCAATAATATATGTTTTTTTACGATTGTTCCGTTTTTAACTTGCAAACTATACAGTAAGCGTCATCTTTTTTAGAAATCCATACATCGTAACCCATATTATACATGGTCATAATCACATCGCGCCATGGGAAGGTGATTGGATCTGAAATTGTTATTTCATACCCTCCATAAACTTTTGCTATTTTACCAGTGGAACCAACAACCTTATTCAAGAAATCTTCTACATTTTCAACTGGTTTACTAAGAGCTTCCAATCTCACTCTTTTCTCCTCAATTTCCTTTCTCTTCTCTTGTCTAAGAACGTCAAGTTCACTTTCTAACCTTTTAATTTCACCTTCAAGTTCTTTGATCCTTACTTCTTGATCTAATCTAGAGGTCATTAAACCAATAGATTTCAGAAAACTTTCAGCATTCTTAGCTATCATGTCTTTAAATCCAAGTCCTAAAGCTAAACCCATGGCAAGCGCCATTCCAGCAGCTAAACCCCATGCCATGGCGCTAACGAAAATATTAACTAATGTGATGTCAAGCTTCATAACTGAGAGTGCTGTTAGAATCACGATAATATACATGAAAAGCCTTGTGAAAAAGCCTACGACTCCGGCATGTATAAATTTAATTTCCTTTAGGGAATTCACAATGATTTTCGATATGAATTCAGCAAATAATAAGCCAAATCCGATAATTAAAAATCCTGAAATTAAGTAAGGTATGTACCCAACAATTATCACAAGTAAATTGCTTAAAGCGGTTATTTGAAGAATGTCTGCTACAACAATTAAAGTAGCCAAATATACTGCCCACTTTGCCAAAGTACCAATTAAACTACTTAAAGTTAAATTGGCCTCCTTTAATGTCTTACCTAAACTTGAATTGCCAATCACTTTATCTACGCCAAACTTACCCATTATGATCGTTACCATTTTACCCACAAGCTTTCCAGCAATAAAACCCAAAACTAATACCATAATAATTTCTATGATCTTAGGCAATAGGGACAATATCATTTCTAG
>NZ_JANGFQ010000209.1:0-4679 GCF_024707025.1 Candidatus Culexarchaeum yellowstonense | reverse complement strand
TTCACCCATATTCGATCTAAACTCATTTCCAACAATCCATGAGAAGGCTATTGAAGCCCATGATGGCATTATTATGAGGCTATCATCACCACCAACATATAGAGTTCCAAGTAACGTTGATATACATGGTTTAGCTGATTCATTCAAATTTCCATGAAGCTTCGATATGGATTCATAGATTATGTTTAAAGCTTTTATAACTGCATTCTTCAATGCAATATCTATCCTAGCACTCCTCTCATACATATCAGTTGGAGAGATGGATGTCGCCATGAATGGCCCCATGAGATTACCATCAATCTTCAAAACAGCAATATCCCTTATCTCCACTTCTTTTTTCTTTAACTTCTCTAGCTCAAGTCCATCATGACCTGAAATCAATTCAATAACATATCTATTGGCATCCTTCCAATCAAGATCATAAACATCCTTAGCCACAAATTCCCGTTTGAATAAGTTAATTTTAGCTTCATATCTTTCCCTAAAACTTATTCCATCACCAAACTTGTAGAGCAATTCACATATTTCACACACTCTCTTCGATTCTCCAGGTAGTTGCAATGTTAATTTTGCATCATCAGAATAGCATAATTGACATAGGTCCTCGGAACCCTTAATTTCTGAAATTCTCTCAATCTTCATAGATTCATATTTCAGCATATTCTTCTTCAGATGTAGATTGTTAGTAAGCTCTCTAATCATAACATACATATTATCGTGGAATTGTGTATGTGCAAATGTCACTTTAAGACCATTCTTTGAGAGTATATCATTTAATTGGTCTCCAACAATTTTCCCAAACTCATTTATGAAGAGCCTTGGCATTACGAATTCCACGATTCCACCAGCAGTGTATATGAAGGATTCGTATGGAACCCATATGTCATGTTCATCCATGTTTGATTGTATGTAGAATGGTGCATATGCCATTACGAGGTAGTCTATTAGTAGGCTAGCTCCACTCGTAACTTTGATCTCTTGAGATCTCGATATGTACTTTTGAATGCCAGCAACATCTATAACTCCAACCAGCACATTCTTATAATCCTCTTCCTCACGTCGTTCACCCTCAACTTCCCTGAATGGTTTAACTGGAGACTTAAACCCATCAGTTTCTTTCCTCAAACTGTTGAGAAACTTTGAATTCAAATCTTCAAAAATCTTTAAACCACGCTCTTTATACACCTTAATCCAGAAGTCCCAAGCAATAGGACCAGTTTCAAGACCATCCTTATAATTCAAGTTCAACTCTTTAGCTATCGATTCCAAATCTTCTTTAAGATAGGATTCCACAAGTTGCCTAACTCTATCTATTGTTGAAGCCATTGTGTCAGCTTTCCTTAATATGATTGAAAGGTCGTCTGTTGGTTCATGATGCTTAGATATTATGTCAACAATCTTATCCAACGTTGGTTTGGGTATTAATCCATTTAAGAGAAACTCAGCAACGATTTTTGATGGCTCTACATGTTGTCTATAATTGAAAGGTTTTCCAATATCATGTAGGAGGGATGCTAATCTTAATACTGCAATTTTATTTCTATCAAGCTTTTTATTGATAGTAGCTAAACTCCACGCTATTGCAGATGTGAGTAGGAGGTGTGGTATTAAACCTGAAGTGTTGAATCCAGGTCTCGTATCAGATGGGAATATGAACCACGACTTCTCAATATCCTTACAAAGCTTTTCATCAGCTAAAATGGTTGTTAAGCGTTCAATAATACTTGAATATTTTTCCTTACCCTTATATATTCCTTCAATGAAATCTGCGGGAGGAGTTTTAAATAATAGTTCTTTTAATTCTTTTGATGGTTTTTTACCTTTATGCGATGTTGGTACTAAGTGGACTCTGCATAGCATGTATATCTTTAAGGGACTTAGAATTGCTGATGGGAATAATTCCTTTAATAATGGGATTTTGAAGTATAGTGAGATTAAGTCTCCAATTAATTCGAGTTTTCTAACTTCATCATATGACTTAACAATTTCAATTTCCAGTATACTTTGTAGAAACTCTCTAAGCTTTTTAAGCACATCTTTGTATGTTTCCACATCTTCAGATTTCACGCGCCTATAATCGATTATTCCTGCATCGTCTCTATATGGGACTACATATGATTTGAATATTGGGTATGGTTCTTCAAATTTGAGTTCTTCAAAGCTTCTCAAGAATCCCCACCTCATCAACTATTCTAAGTTCATTTTGGAAATGTTTGAGTGATAGGTTTGCAAGCTCCCTGCATATGGTGTTGAGTTTTTCACCTTCAATGGAGCTTCCTGGATTAATCGTTAAATTACCGATGGCTAATTTATCTGAAAATTTGCTTAAGTTTATTTTGTTAATCTTGTATTTAACTCTACCAAACTTCTTGTTATCCATAAGCTTTCTATACTTGAATCTCCCCAGAATAACGCTTCTACCCGTACTGCCATTCACTATTCCCATTCCAAGTAAGAGTAAGCCTAGCTCATAATCCTTCAAATTAATGAAGCTTATTTCACCACTAAATTCTGATCCTTGAGGTGCAGCGTAAACCTTCATTCCATATGGGAGATCTAAAGCTTCAAGTCTAACGTTTAAACCTATGAAATCACTGAACTCTATTAAGCTTTTCAAACCCGCAGTTCCAAATAGGTCGCATATTAGACATACATTGTCCATTTTCGTGTAATCGCATGGGAAACCTCTATCCTCAAGTATGGTTTCACCCCAAACCCTCTGATGCCTCCAACCACTCTCCCCCTCCCCAGCAAGCTTCGTTAATCGTGAAGCTTTGAGGAAGCATGATCTAACGTTACCATTAAATCCATGGAAGCTGAGCTCCAATCTAGCCCTCACATTACCCTTAACTGAAGAACCAGGTATCACGGTCCCCATAGTTGTAGATGCAAATTCACTATAGCCAGTCTTCAACTGTAATTCCTTAAGTACACTTGCATCTATCCGCTTCCTCCTCGCATAAATCTCCTTCAACTTCTTCAAATCAACCTCGAATTTCTCTCTACCAGAACCCACATGTAGATATGAGTTGTCAGCTATTATGCTTACATACATTGAACCGCATAAATCCCTGTACGTATCCCTCTGCCTAGGCTTGCTTCTCAGAACGTTTAATCTTATCTGCTGCATTACGCCACACCCCTTCAAGTCTATCAATTAAAGCCCAAGCCTTATCATCTTGGAAGCATAATTGTCCATCCTTCAATTCAGCTAAATCGGATACATCAACACTCTCGTCAACATTAACTTCCAATGATGGTAAAACCTTCCCCTCCCCCTTTAAAGTGTAATCCTTTATGGATATGTTTAAATTGCGTATCTTAACAAGTCCATAACCTCTAGATGTAAATCCACCTATCCTAACTTCACCATTATCGATCATACGAAGTATCGAACCAAGCAATCCAAGAGCATAGTTTGGTAGATTTGAACATCTAATTTCAAATTTGAATCTACATCCAGGCTCAACATACTCAACTTCATACAATGCACCTCCAACAACAGCCCCAGTCCTCCTATCAATAGCAATCCCAGTCCTAGAACCAAACTTAAATGGTAGAATTCTACCCTCATCATCTATTGGATAAGCATCTGAAAATGAAACCTTACTCCTATAACCCATCGAACCAAATATTTTACATAGGACGCATGCGTTTTCGAAAAATACCTTCATAGCCTTCGAAGGTTCTCTATCTCTCAAGAGCCTTTCTATAAGATTTCTAAGGATATACTCCCCTTCATATCCCTCCTCTTCATAAGTTACCCTCTTAGTTTCAACACAATTCTCTTTTGAGAGGCCGCTACATACTTTTAAACCGTATGAGGATGCTATTCTCCCTGCATGGCTTCTAAATAAACCCTTTAAGCTTGACCCGGGTATGTATGGAATATCATATTCACCATATTTTACTCTGATTACTGCTAAGTCAACTCTTGAGCCTAATGGGGGTTCTCTACCAACGCCAATTCTCAGTGGACTGATATTCTCCATGTAACCTTTGAATGTGGCTTCTCTAAGAATTGTTGATGAAGAAGTCCATAGAGTTAAACTCATTTAACTTCACCTTCACCAACCATTTTCAGAAGTCCATCTTGAAGTTCATATCTACGCCATTTAGCTTCCTCCAATCTTACAAGCCCACAACCAACAGATTTCCTTGCACCAATGTTTAAGCCAATGCCCGTTAATGTTTGGAATAGATTTTTGAGCAATTTAACTCTATCATCGTTTGTAGGCTTTTCTGGGTATAAGTCAATGTTTATTATGTCCATTCTAAACGTCCACTTAGTTTTTGGTGAGATTAGTTCTTCAATGAATGGACCAAGCCCAGGTCTTACACTACCGAACACTCTATCTATAGCTATCCCAGTCTTTTGAAACATGTGAAATACTCCATCTTTTGGATAGGAATCGTAAATCCTAACATGACTTGCCAATTCAGTATTGCCAAATATCCCACAAATTGGACAGAAATTTCTATTATTCGCCTCCTCCCTTATAGCTTGCTCATCCCATGGATCATGAACTTTACAACCCATTAAAGGTGCAATTGACTCTAAGTAGCTTCTAAACAAGCCCTTTAAACTAGACCCTGGAATGCATGGAAGACCATTAACCATGTAAACAGCAATATCCACAGCAGAACCTAAGGGTGGCTCCCTACCAACACCAACCCTA
>NZ_JANGFQ010000181.1:0-4684 GCF_024707025.1 Candidatus Culexarchaeum yellowstonense | reverse complement strand
TCACATCGATTGGCCCCTCAACCTCAAGGTAGAGCTCCACAGCCTCCTTAATCCTCTCCAAAAGCTCATCCAACGTTCTAGCCTGAGTATGGCAACCTGGAAGTTCAGGAACATACGCCACATAATAACCATCCTCATCCTTCTCTATAACTACACCAAACCTCAACTTCACCATACACTATACACTCTAACAATGGAGATATTTTAAACTTATGAACTAAAATACTAATGGATAATAGAACATGTCAGGATAAAATGAATTATAAAGAAGGGAAGTTGTCTTTGCCTTGCCAGTTCACGTTTGATTTCTAGGAGTGGCTTCGCCAACTCAACTCTCTGGAAGGCTGTCAGATGCCTACGCAATAGGTTGGCTTCTATGGACCTGAAATATGTATTGGAGACTTGGAGATTCTCCAAAATCCTCCTCTCCAGATTCCCCTAGTAACTGTTGGAGCATGAAGCCTTCTGTGAGCATTCTCCAACGAGGCTTGGAGGTTTGGGAAATATTAAAGTGTGATCGTAACAATATGCGTATTTGGCATATGGAACCACAATTTTGTTGGACATTGAAGCTCAACAAAGATTCATAGGTTTTATTGAAGTCTTCTTTACTCCCCCCAGATACCCCCTCAATCCTGTATTCAAGGTTCATAGCGACATTTAACATTAGTTCAAGCCCTCCCTAGGGAGTAGTGGGATCTCCCTCTCCAAAGCTTTGAATCTTGGGTCTTCATATAACTTTATGAGGGTCTCCAAAACTTCCACATATTCCCTTAGTGTAGCTACTATTATGACTCCCCCTCAATGGACATTTTGGAACCATATATGGCTCCAAAAATGTATTGGAACCAAAATTTGCATGTTTTGGAGAATTGATATCTCTGGAGAATGGGATTCCAGCATGAACTAGAGAAGTTTGAAGCTACATAAAACTTTCTCCAATTTTCCATTTCTCCAGTGGCTGTAAATTTCCAAATCCTCCAGGGATTTTGGAGTCAAAATTGTGGATTCCCCCCCTGCAAAGAATGAATTTCAAGCGTGAATTGGTGGAGCTTGAAGCCATATTAAGTCCTTCAACGTTGAAGGAATTTCAACGCTTCAACAAATCCTCTTTAATCAATATTCGATTATATTATTTCCTTTCTTCCAATGTTGAAGTCAACAAAGCTTCAACATTCCTTCAACGGAATGGGAATTGTTTGGATTTCATTTAAGCATAAACTTAAATCAATTCCACACAACCATATGCTTAGGTTCAGGTCCCATAGATCGTATATGGAGATTTGAAAAATGAGTTTTCAGAGTGAATTAGAGGAGCTTTAAGCCACATCATCATGAATAAGTGTTTTTGAATAGTTAGACTTAAAGATTGCATTGTCAATTATGCTTGATCATGTTTTCCAGGCGGACATGGGCTTACATGCATACACATGGATATGTGGAAACATTTTCCAAACATTTTCAAGGCATATTCTGAATGCATCTTCAAAACTATATTTAAGCTTCAACAAACAACTGCCACCCAAAAATGGCGTTATCAGCTAATATTTATTAATGAAAGAAATTATAGAATTTTCCTATCATTTTCGAGGAAGGAATGAAAATAAATTACTTAAACCATTCTTTCTCATTAACAGATTAAAAACTGATATCTTTTCATCCTCAGCATTAATTCACAGTTAATAAACCTTGCACAACTCTCCTCTCATAACGGCCGTAAACAATCTCATCATGAATTCTAACAACCTCTAGAACCCCCTTTTGTAACACCCTATACTAATTCTAGGGAGGGTTTCATTGCCTGCATGTGAACTCCCTAATCATGGCCCCCATTTTCCACATCCTTACATCTACAATTCTATGGCTGGCGTCCTTTCAAGCTTTCCAGTTACTGGGTTCACTTTGAAGCCTAAGACTTCGAGGGTAGTATATCCAATTATGGGCATCTCTTCATCTCCCCCAATTGCCAAGAGGACGGGCCTCTTAATGTCCTCTATCTCAACTTCCCCCAGCGCTAGGCCCCTCATCACAGTCCTCCCATCCCCAAGCATGACTTCAACCTTGTACTTGACCTGAAGCCCTATCTCAGAGGCCACAGATCTCGGAATCTTCGTGAAAGTTGCCCCCGTATCCACAAACCCCTCTAGCTCAGCGAAACGTTCACCGTTATAAACCTTAAACTTCACGCGAGTCTCGCCCATCTACAGTTAATCACCAAGAAGGATTATGAACTTTAATGTGATAAATCTTTCCCCTCTAAAACATGCCCTTCGATATCAGAAGATGTCGCTTAAATTTGGGGCATCACCAAAATAACTAATGATGGTGGCCCGCTACACTTTGCCATATCTTTCCTCACGACGGATTTTAGTGGATAACCTTAAGGGTTTGGGTTTCATAGAGCTTTACTTGGTTTACATTGAGTCCTCCACCCTTATGCTCATGCCCCCATAACTTCATTTCCATCAATAGAACATAACTTTCATCCCTCTTCTTACTTTTGTACTTTAAATCTGATTCATCAAACAACCAACATTTTCAGGAGGTCCTGGAACTATATCATGAAAGGCAACAATCCTTCCTCATAAGATAGACTCCCCTCTTTCGAAGAAGCGCTTTATAGATTAGGACTGGGGTCCAGAGTTAAGATCTTCTAGGTTTTCTAGAGGCTCAATTGTGTCAGGTTCACTATCACATTTTTAAGCTCATGATAAGCCATGTCCGCACTAGATGATAATGTGATTAAGGGGGATCAACATATCCTAAATGAATGTAGGGTTGGAAATGGGGAGATGCGCGGCCTATTAGTCCTCAAAGCAAGAGCTATACCATTTCTTTTAACTTCAGGGGATGAACTCTCTATGTATGTTCGCTACACTTATGCGTGATTATATCCTCCAAACAAACCTCCTTGTTGGATATACCTCGTCAGTCGTAGGGTTAACGGCTAATCCTAGGGTTTCAAGGGTTTCAGCGCTCACAAAGACCTCGCCCTTCTCCATTATGGCTGCCCATTCTGGAGCACCCCTTCCCATCATCTCGATAAATATAGGTCCTACATCAACTTCCCTAACACTTCCATCTGCAAGTTCAGCTTTCACCTTGAACATGGGCTTAACGCCCAACTTCTCAGCTACTTCCCTAGGGATTAAAAGTCTGTTCGTGCCAGTATCGATTAGGGCATCGACTTCAAGTGTTCCTTTCTCACCGGTGAGTCTAACCCTTTTACGCATTATTCCCATAGACATCACGATCACTTATAAGTGACATTTTCAGATAAAAAAGGTAACTGTTGGGTAAATTTGAATTTTCGCGGAGTAAGCTCGCACGCGAACAAAATAGGCTTCATTAAAGTTGTAATGTTATTGTTGTCGCTTACAGTTGCAATTGCACTAGTCATTTACGCCCTAAACGAGTACAAATGGAACATTCAAGATTTAGTCACGCCTTAGCACGCGCTTCTTCAAACTATTTGAATGATACACTTTCTCATCCCAGTTTTAACTTAATAATGGAAGACGAAGCTTGGCACATTCGATAAATAACCCTATTACAGCAATACTACACATAGAGAGCACCTATACCATACCCACTTTGCCTCCAGCCTTTGACGAGTTCAACATAACTAAAGCCATGTTCAATTTCATTCCAAAAATTTGGCACACCACCAACATTTTCTGGATTATTGCTTTCCGGGAACAATATCATGAAGAGCAACAATTCCCCCCTCTCTTACTAATGGCGAGTACATCTCAAAATTCCTCTTCATCTATAAATAGAAAATCCGCATTATCACAGCCTAAAATTCTCCTAACATCCTCAAACATTCCAGAAGTGGTTTCATGATAATTCGACATTACCATGATCCTTTCAAACACTTTACCTAAAGCTTTAATTATCAGTCTAAGTAAGGTTATTGAGGGGTGTAGCTATGGGTGAAACTCGTATTCATGTGAGGTTTCGTGCACTGCCGACGAGCCCAGCATCGAGTGAGCTAAGCTTACTTGTGGACACTGGAGCCGCATATTCTTGGTTGCCGAGGAAGTTTCTTGAGGAACTTGGTGTTAAACCCATTAGGAAGGGTAGGTTTAAAACCATAAAGGGAGAAGTCATTGTTAGAGATGTGGGATATGTATTTGTGGAATATGAAGGCGAAATAGCACCAACACTTGTAGTCTTCGCTGAGGAAGGTGATGAAAGCGTCTTCGGTCTTCATGCCCTTGAGAGCTTAGGCCTTGAAGTTGACCCTGTAACGAGGCAAGTGAAAAGGAGTGAAGCTTTAATAGCCTTATAAGCAGCCATTCTAGTTTAGCGTTAACTTTCATCCCTCAATGATCACCATGGGGAGGGCTTTCACCTTGAACAATTATCCTTTCCATAAAGGTTCATCATTTTACCCTCATAACTTGAAATATATTAATTAAAGTTAACTATTCAGAAACTGTTGACAAACCCATCAGTTATGGTAGGCTTGAGCATGTCATCTACATGATGGTTAAGGTTTAGAAGAGGAAAGTCTCGATTTTTCTCAGTTTACCTGTGTTTGTATCTGGGATGAATCCTGCAAGTTCTATCGTTGTAATTCCTATGATTATGGAATCGTCAACGTCGAGTTTTCTTAAAGCCTTTTTAACTTCCTCACTAAGTCTTACGGCAAGAACCTTTTCATAATCTAATACCTCCT
>NZ_JANGFQ010000146.1:0-4688 GCF_024707025.1 Candidatus Culexarchaeum yellowstonense | reverse complement strand
AACAGCGTATACCGGTCTAACAGTCAATTGAACCCAATTCTCATGTGGCAAGTTAAGTTCAGGCGTATCCTCAACAGTTACAATTTTCAATCCAGGCCTTATGAATAAGCTTAAAGCATTCAGCAATGTGGTTTTCCCAGCACCAGTCCCACCGGATATCATAAGAGTCTTCAAGTGGTCTAGCATAAACCATATGTATGCAGCCAACTTCTCATTTATAACCCCATCAGCTATAAGCTCTATTGGGGAGAAGGGTTTAGCCCTAAACTTCCTAATCGTGAATGTGGGTCCAGTTGTGCTAACCTCAGAGCCAAAGGTTGCGGCAAGCCTATGCTTCTCCGGTAGCATGGTGTCTAGGGTTGGATATGCAAGGCTAATATGCTTACCAGCCCTATGTGCAAGCTTCAATATAAATTCATTCAAAGCCTTAACATCCCTGAAAACAATGTTTGTGGGTATGCTCTCATAACGCCTATGCCAAACATAAATAGGCTTATCCACACCAACACAGCTAACATCCTCAATGTTTGGGTCACCCATCAAAACATGTATAGGCCCATAGCCTAAAAGATCCCTCTCAACATAGTATAGGATTCTATCCCTCCTAGCACCAGTAAGACCAAGACTCCCCCTATACCTATCAACAATACGCCTAATCTCACCATAAACATGCCCCCTCAAATCCTCAGTAACAGCATAAACCTTCAACTCCTCAGTAACAATATCCACAAGCCTCTCATAAGCATCCCTCTCCTCATCACTAAGCCTATACTCATCCACATAATAAGCCAAAGCACCACCCTCCCAAGGAATCCTAACAATATAAACCCTAGCAAAAGGCTCATAAACAGGATAACTCTCCAAAACCTCAAACCTCTCATCAAAAGGGAGAAACTCCACAGCCCTCTCCACAGCAACCCTCCTAACAACACGAACCTTAGGACTAACAAAAGGAAGCCTAACCATAAACAACCAAAAAATAAAGGAAAACACGAAAATATAAACATAACACAATACAAAAAGAATACAAAAGTATTGCCAAAGGAAAACAATGGAAAAGATATATATTTTAAAGCGAACAAGAATTAAAAGCAAAGGTGTAAGAAATGAGAAACACGAAGAAGAGAGGCATATCACCAGTAATAGCAACAGTAATACTAGTAGCAATAGCAATAGTAATAAGCATAGCAGCAGCATTCTGGATGACAGGACTACTAACAAGCTTCACAGCATACGAAAAACTAACAATATATGTATATTTAAGCAAAAGTGGTAGCGAATATGATGCAACTATTACCATAGTAAATGATGGTACCGCATCCGCAGTTGTTACGAAAATCCTTATAAATGGAGAGGATAAAACAAATTTATTTAAAGATGATCAAAATAATACTCCGCCAAATGCTCCAATAGGTGCTGGAGAATCAAAAGTTTTTACTGGCGATAAGGTTGTTAGTGGTGTAAAGCCTGGTCAAATTGTCAGAATAACTATAGTGACTCTAAGGGGTACCTACGAAACTACAGTAGTGGCGCCATAAATCTATACTAACTACACAAATTTTCTTTTCCCTATTTTATAATTGAATAGTTACTATGTTTGTTAAAAGCCTTTTAGCGTACATGGACTATTGCAACTCTGAGAGTTCTGGTAATGTAATAATTTTAAGAAAGAACTACATGAATTTACGCTTTTACTTTCCAATAGGTGCTGGAGAATCAAAAGTTTTTACTTTACAATTTAACATTTGGAATTAACAAAAAGACTTGATGAAGTGATCACTTTCCTAAAAAGCAGAGAGATATTTGAAAATAAAATGTAAACTTTTACACTACTTCATCAAGTCTTTCATATTACTCCCTGAAAAGCTGGAAAACTCCTTCAATTTTCCATGTGAAGGGGTCTTGTAATGCTGACCTCCATGAAAACCCATTCTCCACTCTTCTCTCCACATACATCTGGATGACCGCTTAACCTATCTTTCACTTCCCTCGGCAAATAGTCATAGGAGTAAACCTTATAACCCATCTTCATAAGCTTCCTCTCAGCCTTTATAACATATTTATGCGTATATCTTTTAATGCAAGTTCACGCAACCAAACTGGATACCTTTCTACCTTCCTTTCATTTAAATATTCAAAGTTTAACTTTAAGAATGATTTTTAATTATGAGTTTCCCCTTCTCAAAAATCCCTAGAACTCTTGTTACTTCTATTTGATCGCAGTTTTGCCCCTTAATTATTACTGAGAGTATGTCGGTGATGTTTTCCTGGCTTATTTTATAATTCCTAAGCTCCTTCAATATCTTCTCAAATTTTTTTATCCGTGTATTTCCTCATGTCTGAAATAAATTTCGCAAGATTGATCGCCACGGAGATTATGGAAATTTCGTTTTCCATTGACATTGCTACACACGTAGCATTTCATATGCTATCCTTATATAAAGTTTTGATAGAATTTCAGTTAGCCAATCTTCATCGGGAAGTCCTTGAAGTTTAGATTTAACTCTCTTCTTAACCTCGGAAATTACTTGCTCCACGTATTCGGCGGGGATCTCATAACTCCTCAGAATTTCTTCCACGTCATCTTTAACTTCATTCCGATCCATTTTAGTAGCTTCAACTTGAGTTTTTAGCTTCTTTGATTAAATCTTCAAGGCTTATGCTAAGACCTTCAGCTATTTCCTTTTTCGCTTCTGCTAATTCTTTCTTTTCTTCTTCACTTAACTCTTCTTCGGGTAGAAGCATGGCTCTAAGTTTAAGAAGTTCAATCCTAATTTGCTCTAATTTATCTAGCACTAATTTCAACTGTTCTTCAGTAAAAGTTACGCCCACTTCTACGCACTAGAACATTATTGAAACCAGAGATTTATAAAGTTTTCAAGGGAAAAGATGCTCCGTTAACTTTAAACCTTTTTATTTCTTGTAGTGCCTCCAAAGTTAGAGGATGAACGCTTTTTACTATTGTACTCAAAAGTAGGAAGCATTTTAAACTAATGCGAAGAAAAGGCCGAAGGAAGAGGCGGAGGGAAAACTCATGATGTAGTAGTGTACAAAGACGATAAACCTACACTTATAGTTAGAAGCTTAAGGTAGTTGAGCATCTTCTTTATGCACTTGAACTCCTCTAGCTCCATAATAAAAGCCAAAAATTAGGCTATAAATCTTATTTTTAAAGCTAGGTTGAAGGTAGTTTTCATTACCTTTGCTGGGAATTATTTGTGTATGTGTTGTTTAGTTTGATGAGTTTTGCTCTCTTCTTATAGGTTTCCAGCATATCTCTGGTTATAACGTGTATTTCGAATGGGTCATCTACCCCATTTGACCATAGTTCTGCAATTATTCTGCCTGGATGGAGATCTGAGACCACTAATATGTCTATGTCGCTTGAGATTAGATGTTTCCCCTCAGCTACACTGCCAAACAAGTATAATTCTGCATTGGAGTCAATCTTCCTGACAGTTTCAACTATCTTCTTAAGATACTCATACAACCTTTCAAATATTTCCCTCCTCCTCTTAGCTTCATTGATCAATAGATCTTCCCACAATATCCATCACCCCTCTCACTGTTTGTAATAGTTTTCTAGCCTCCTCCTCACAGTATTCCCTAGCAACATATCTTGAGGTGATATATGCATCTTCAAGTGAACCCAGCTCAACAGCATAATTCATTAATGCATTTCTAATCTCTTCCGAACTCGTAACTTTATATATAAGTTCAAGAAGCCTTCTGACGCTCCGCGTCTTCGGGAATTCTAACCCAAGTTTTAAAAGATATGCTTTGAGATAAAGTTGGAGAGATTGTTCAAGACTGAAAACTGCTAAATCATAAAATCCTCTATCCAATTGCAATTCAGCAGTTTCAAGGAACCTCCTAGACCTCTCCAGAAGATACTTATACTCCTCAATATGTGTCAAAATGTAAAACACCATTCCTCGTAACTCTTGTCAGAATCAATGTATTAACTTTGTTGTTATCATGTTACTCTTATGAGAAAACATCAATTTTAAACATTCATATAGGGCTTGTAGAATTGTATTATTGTGGAAAATTTATGTTCATTTTCAAGAACATGATGTAGTAATTCTGATGTTGATACGTAATATTCATATATCATGTTTATAACTTTCAATGTGTGCATCTGGAAAGAGCTTATGAATTGTGCCCTGCCTCAATCTGCTTAAAGGTTAGATGTTTGTGTAGACTTCTATTCCAAGCATTTTTGATGCTTCCAGCGCCTTTTCATCAGCGTAAGGTGTTACGATGAGGAGTCTATCAGGCTTCCTCCCAGTCTTCCTTTGATATAGCTCTGCCTTCCTCTTGAACTGGAATACGTCTGAGGCTCTTATATGCGATGAAACTTCAATTAGTATAATCTTCTCATCCTTGACTGCTACGTCAACTTCAACGTTGCTTGGATAGCCGAAGACAAAGCCATTTTCATCGTACCCCCTCCATCTCTCAACCTTAAGCCCAAATTCCTTCTCGAGGAGCCCCCTTAACCCCTCTTTGAAAGCATCTTCCGCCATTATCCCCCACCTAGCTTCAAGAGCAGATATATGCCTATACATGAGCTCAAAACCCCTATTCATATCCTTCCTAAGCTCAGCGATCTCATTTTCATGCCTATCAAGCCTTTTAAGTATCTCAATGAACTTTTCATCATGAACTTCTAAACGTTTGAGTAT